>JBCDFX010000140.1:0-9482 GCA_039177155.1 Cyanobacteria bacterium P01_H01_bin.119 | reverse complement strand
GTCGGGTGATTGCCGAAATCAACGACGAAGATCAGCTGACGGTGGTGCTGCTCCGGCAAGGGGTTTTAATTCTGCTGACGTCGCCCCGCGCCGAAACCAGCGCAGCGGCCCAGCATCTCAATCATCATCCCCCCGGCGTTGCCGATGTAGGGTTTCGGGTTAACAATCTAGATACATTTATCGAGCGATCGCTCGCCGCCGGGATAAAACCGCTTACGGCCATACAAACGGAAACTTATCCAACAGGTGCCTGGCGCTGGTGCCAACTGCCGGGATGGGGCACCCGCCATACGCTGTTGGAGTGCCAGGGGCAGACGCCTCTGCTGCCTGGGCTAACCTTTACAGAGGCGCTAACTCCCGCCGCGATCGCCGATTTACCCAGCATCGATCACGTTGTTCTCAACGTCGAAGCAGGAGATTTATCTGATGCAATCGCCTGGTACGAGAGCACTCTGGGATTTCAGCGCAAACAGCGCTTTACCATTGATACGCTCCATTCAGGTCTAGCCAGTCAGGTTTTGTGGCATCCGGCGGGAACAGCTCAAATTCCGATCAATCAGCCTACCTCAGCCAACTCACAAATTCAGGAATTTTTAGACTGTAACCGGGGGCCGGGGGTGCAGCATGCGGCGCTGGCGACCCCAGATATTGTGGCTGAGTTAAAACTGCTGCGATCGCGCCATCTGACATTTTTAACCGTTCCGTCCACCTATTATGAGCAGGTTAAACAGCGCCCCGGCTTTCAGCCCAACGCGCTAGATTGGGCCGCGATCGCTGAGCAACAGATCCTGGTCGATTGGCCACCAGAGCAGCCCCAAGCCCGACTGCTGCAAACTTTTACCCAGCCAATTTTCAATCAGCCCACCTTCTTTTTCGAAATTATTGAGCGCAAGCAATACGATCAAGACAACCGCATCCAGGTCGCCCAAGGATTTGGAGAAGGTAACTTTCAGGCCCTGTTTGAGGCCATGGAGCGCGAGCAAGAGAAACGAGGTAGCCTCTAAGGCCGCCAAATGCTGATTGCCCAGTTACGTCTTAACCAGTGATGCCTTAACTCGTCACGTCTTAACCAGCCGCGTTGCAACCTAACGTAAAAAGCTACTGACCAGCCACAGCACAAAGAAACAGACCAGAGCCGCCAGACCATCCGGCGTTGCCCACTCTGCCTCAAACCCCTGGGGAATCAAAAACTGACCGATGCTTGCACCCAGGGTTAGACCCAGCACCAAAGCGACTACCGTGATTAAAACCGAACGCCAGAGCTTACGCCCCTTGCGGTTTAGAAAGTAAATTGTGCTGCCCGTCCCCAGGGCTAAGGCCAGAGGCGGTGCGTAGATTCCCGCCACGGCTAACACCCCAAAAACCAGAGCGGCCTGCCAAACATCCCGTCGATCGGGTGTATCAAATAGCTGACCAAACCAGGCGTTGAATCCAGAAACCACGGGAGCAGACTTTGGCGACGGCAGCGGTTCAGAAACCTTTTCGGCAAACCGGATCCGATCGGGCACTTTTATCTTGCCCTCCTGGCGTAGCCGAAGGCGCTGCATCAAAATGGCATCATAAGCGGCTTCAACTGCCCGCTGCCGCTGCTCGTCTTCTTGATACCGAGCAACTAAGCGATCGCGAGCCGCTTGAATATCCTCAAACGAAGACGATTCATCCAGTCCCAAGGTTTCGTAATAGCTTTGGTCACTCATTCAAACTCCTCCGAGGAACCCTCCACCCGTCTCTGTGTCTCAATATCTCCGTCTCTAGCTTAAGACACCCGGCTTGCCTTATTCTTCAGTGTAGCGGTGTCTTTGACGAATGGTCGATGGCTTAAAATAAAGCCTTTATTTAGGCGTGTCATCACTTAAAGGCAAAACCCTTGAGGAATAAGCCTTGCCACGCCCGCTCTAACCTATCGGCTAGGGACTGTCATCAGCTAAAGGCTAACTGATGACAGTCCCTAGTTCTACAGCCCGCGCCGCCAACGGTTCAAGGGTTAGACAAGTGTCAAAGAAAGTTCATATTTCAGACATTCTGCACCTTTATTTTAGTTATCGGCGTGCTTGTTGTGATATCCAATAAAGTGTTTGGGTAAATTGGATCAAGAATGGGCCTTTCACGGGTTGGTTTTTACGCTGATCTGTTGTGTGGCCGGCGAAATACGTTATAACGTTCAGCGGGTCAGGGTATCTCGACTGAAATCACAGTTGGGGCTCTGCAAAGCCTTAATGCTTAATCAAGCTGGATGCTGTCCTAAAGCCACATCCTGACTCTGCTTTTGTCCCCTTCTCACTGCTAAGGTTTAGATCCCATGGCCGATGCCAAAATCCTCGTCGTTGATGATGATCCCGCGATTCGCAATCTCATTTATCGATTTCTCTCTAAACAGGGCTATCAGATGGAATCGGCAGACGACGGCAAAGGGGCGCTAGTCGTTTTTGAACAATCTAATCCAGATCTAGTCATTCTGGATGTCAATCTTCCCGATGCCAACGGGTACGACCTCTGTAAGGAAATGCAGGGCCGTACGGGCGTATTTGTCCTGATGCTGACCAGCCGCACCGATGAGGCCGACAAGATTCGAGGGTTTAATCAGGGCGCAGATGACTACCTGACCAAGCCCTTTAGCCTAGGTGAGCTAGAAGTGCGGGTAGGAGCCATCCTCAAACGCCAGCGTCCCGTGACTGCGGCTGAGCAGCAGTGTTTGACTTTTAGCAAGCTATCCATTGATCCGGTTCGTCGAGAAGTCACATTAAATAGCGAAATGGTGCCGTTGACGGCGCTAGAGTTTGACCTGCTGCACTTTTTGGCCAGTCATCCGGGCCGGGTCTGGCGGCGGGCTGAGCTGATCCAAAAGGTTTGGGATTATGAGTATGTTGGCGACCAGCGGGTTGTCGATGTTCATATTGGGCAAATTCGCAAAAAGATTGAGATTGACACCACCCAACCTGCGCTGATTCAAACCGTTCGCGGTGTAGGCTACAAGTTTGAACCGCCAGAAGTAGCAGAAGCAGTGAGCGGCTAGGCTCCAGCAGCGGAGCTATACCTATGGCGCGTCATCAATTAAAGTCAGAATGTTTTCGGTATAAGCATTACCGCGCCCGCTCCGCACAATAAACTAGGGGCTGAAACGCATTCCGCATAAAGACTTGACCGCTAAATGAAGACAGCCCCTAGTCATTTGGCTGATTGCGAAACTTCCAAGCCGCGCTGATAACTTTGCCCCAGCGACGCTGGACCTGCTTAAGAGTCCACCCGAGTGCCTGAGAGATGTCCTGATCCGATAGGGGCGCACCACTGTTGGTGAGAAGATGCTGCTGTTTGAGCTGTAGCAGCTGACGCTGCTCTGGCGCAATGGAAGCCTGAAAGGTTTCCCACTGGCTGGGTGAAAGTCCCAGGTTGCGCTCTAGCTCAATGCCGAGCCACTGGTGAACCAGTTCCCACTCGTGAATTTGAGCAAATTTTTCGACGTGGTATTTGAACCGCTGCTGCAGATAGTCTCGCTCCCTGGCCGTTATCCCTAGGATGTCATCAATTTCTGAGGCTGAGAGATCCTGGAGGCGCAGAATTAAATAGTCAATGCAGTCTTCCTGATTTTGGTCGCGCAGATAGTCTATAAGGGTTTGAACGATGCGATCGCGCACTACAGATTCAGCCGGATCCACCGCTTCTGCCACCATTCGCTCCCGGATTTGCTGGATGGGGGCCGCTCGCAAGTAGCCCTCGCTGTCATCATCACGGGGCGATTCCATTGCCTGTTCAATATCAACGTAGGCTTCGGTGGGCTGGCGTCTGGCAAACGCCTGAGCCCGTAGAATGATTAACTGCTGATTATTGCAGCCTGGTAGGGAGATACGACGCTTAGCATAGTGCTCACTAAAGGCCATATATTCTGCCAGCTCCATCCGAGCACGGGGGGTGTAATCTGACGGGCAGTGGTTTTCTCGGCGGAAGGCTTTGAGCGATTCGACATAAAACCCCTGGAGAAAATCCTCCAGTAAGGTGTAGCGCCCCTGAAAGCCCATGGGCGTATGGCTAGGCGCAATATAGCGATAGGCGATCGCACTTAGGCGACCGTGCAGTTCGATCCTGCCCTGGCGGGAACCCAAACGGCAGTATTCCAAAGTTTTTTGCAGGCGGTGCTGAGCCAGGGATTTAAGCCACTCTTCGACTTTGCCAGAGCGTTGAATGCGCTGACTCTTTTGGCAGACTCGCTCGACTTCAACGCTAATGCGATGGGCCACCTGCTCTACAGAGCGGCGGTTGCCGAGCTTGGCAGTTAACAGCTCTTGCAGCACGTAGCCGCATAGCCAAGGATAGGCGCTTTCGGGAGGGCCAGGCTCAGCCGCTGGCGTGTCCTGCTGCTCAGCTTTAGGAAGAGCCGTTGCAACGGCGGGAGAAGACGGCGTAGAGGTTGCGATCGCAGCTTGATCGGCAGAGGTTGGTGATGCAGATTGGAAGTTCATGACGGTTGGGATGCACAATCAAAGGGCAGCGGCAGAACCAGTCCAGGTAGACCTGTGCTGTTGGAGCAGTTGGCGGGCAAGTGCCCTTGCTCTCTGCCATCCTTACTGTAGGAATCTGGCCCCTATCCCCGACACGCAGGTGTGTCACTAAGCTAATTACCTTGCCCATCTGCGAATCAGACTTACACTTGCCGTCAAAGATGGCTTATGGTGCAAGCGGCAGACGCGCCAGCAGGCAGAAAGATCAGAAAATTCCGCAGCCCATAACAAAACTTTACAAAAGATTTTTAGTGTGCCAGTTAAGTGGACAGTCTGTCGAATTGGCCTAGAAGTAAGGGTTTGGAGGCGGCTATGGCGTGACGCCCCAGGCGATCGCCGCCTCTGCTCCCAACCCTTGGCGAACCAGTGTGGGAAAATCCACCGTTAAATCCAAAATGCTGGATACCTGGTAGGTCAGATCGCGACCGTTATCTACTATTACATCCACTTGTCCGGTCATCCGGTCAAAAAGTTCTGCTTTCGATAGATGGGCCGAGTCCGTTTTCCAGTCTTCTGTCCAGTCTTTAGGCGCTCTAGAGCAGTCGATCAAAGATAAAGCCGAAGTAGACACAATGGGATTTTTCAAAGCTGCAACTAGAGCCAGACACAAAGGCGCATCGGGGACTCGAATCCCAGTCGTGCGTCGCTTTGGGCTAAGGACCAGTCGAGGCACTGCCTTGGTTGCAGGCAGCAAAAAGGTGTAAGGGCCTGGAATCAAGCGTTTAATCACCCGATATGCCCCATCGCTAACGTGGGCATAATCGGCAATATTGGAGAGCGAATCACATAAAAAAGTCAGCGGTTTATCGTTCGCCATTTGCTTTAAGGCTCGGACGCGCTGAATTGCGGATTTTACCCGTAAATCACAGCCAATGGCGTAGACCGTATCGGTAGGATAGAGAATGATTTTCCCGGCCTTCAGCGCCGCAACCACTTCGTTCACCGTGCGGGGCTGGGGGTTATCGGGGTGAATTGTGTAAAACTCAGCCATAGTGCCTCCTGCTGTAATGAAGACGGTAGCTTATTTTGACTGTCCTACGGGTATTTCTGGAGATATGTGTTTAGGTGCGCTGGTGAGTGCTGGGGTGCCGCTGGCCTATCTCAGCGAACAGCTCAGCAAGCTAGGGTTAGCCGATGAGTACGAACTGACGGCAAAACTGGTTCAGCGCAACGGCCAGCAAGCCACCAAAGTAGCGGTTCAGTTGCACTCATCCCATGAACCGACCGCGCCAGCTAGCAATCTAGATTCGAAGCCCGCTGAGTACGGGCAAACTCACAGCAATTTCTATAGCGATAGTGTTTACAGTGACAGTGACCATAGCGACAGTGCCTACAGCGACGGCCCCGATCGACCCGATCGTCATCACGACAAATCCAGTCATAGTCACAGCCATAGTTATAGCTCTAGCCACAGCCATAGCCATCACAGCCATAGCCATCACAGCCACCAGCACCAGAGCAGCTCCAGCCCCAGTCACCGGCATAGTTCTCAGACTCGCCATCTGCCTGAAATTGAGCATTTAATTCAAACTGCTCAACTGCCCTCAAAGGTCACTCACTGGAGCATAGCGATTTTTCGGCAACTGGCCGAAGCAGAAGCAGCCGTTCACGGCATCCCGGTTAATCAGGTGCATTTTCACGAAGTTGGGGCAACAGACGCCGTTGTGGATATCGTCGGCACCTGCCTAGGACTAGCCTGGTTAAATATAGATGCGCTGTATTGTTCACCGCTACCGACTGGGGGCGGGGTGGTGCGAGCCGCCCATGGCACGCTGCCGGTGCCTGCGCCAGCGGTGCTGAAGCTGATGACAATGGCTCGGGTGCCAATTTACAGTAACGGTATTCAAAAAGAGCTGGTGACGCCCACAGGGGCCGCGATCGCAACCACTCTATCCACCGCCTTTGGCCCGCCCCCAGCTATGACCCTTGATGCCGTTGGCTTGGGCGCTGGCGGTCGAGATTTACCAATTCCTAACATCTTAAGGCTGTGGATAGGTCAATTAGATGATGGCGATTTAGTTACGTTGCAGACGGCACAACCTGCTGCGATCGCTAAGGCATCCAGCAGATCGCCATCTCAGCAGCAAGCGCCATCTCAAACGCCATCGAATCCACCTTTAGAAGACATTATCGAACTACAAACCCAGGTAGACGATCTGAGTCCCCAAGCCATTGGCTACCTGCTGGATCAATTGCTGGCTGCGGGGGCGCGGGATGTGTTTGTGCAGCCCCTCACGATGAAAAAATCTAGGCCGGGGCATTTGATTACCGTGCTGTGCACGATGGATGCCACAGAGATCTGCCGGCAGATCTTATTTGCAGAAACCACTACCCTAGGCATTCGCCAAACCAAACAGCAGCGCTACATCTTAAAACGTCGCTTTGAAACAGTTGAAATTCCCCAGGGCAGCCTGCGCGTAAAACTGGGCTACCATCCCATTACCCACGAACTGCTAAATGTGCAGCCGGAGTATGAAGACTGCGCTCGCCTCGCTCGCCAACATCAACTGCCCTGGCAACAAGTGCATCAATTGGCCCTGCAAACCTGGCTGACTCAGAAAGATAGTAGTGTGTAGCATAGACAACTAAAACGATTTTTACGACTAAGAATCGGCCAGCGTTTTAAGAATATGCCTGGCCAGGTTATCTTTAATTTCTCGATGCCTCGGAACAGGCTGAGACGCCTTAGTTCTGGGATTTTGATACCAATCATGTTTACCGCCATGTCGGATAAAAACACATCCCATTTTCTCTAGCTGCTTGATTAAATCGCGCCTTTTCACGACACCTCAAGCTCAGCGACTCGTCTAATGCTAGGAACTGTACCGCTGACTAGCTCTTGATAAATATCAGCTAAATTTTCCTTTAACTCATTTTCGGTATGGCCTTGCGTCCAATAGCTGGGATAGTCCTCTAGGTATCCCAACCACATATCGTCATCTTGCCAATAAACATATTTTTGAGTTGCCATATTCCAGACATTAGGTCACAGCGTATTAGTTCAATTATGTGTTCAAGGCTAAAAATTGTCTCGGTATTTGTGCACCCTCAATACTCTCCTACCTGCTGAATCAACTTTGCGACTAGCCCTGTCCATCCGGTTTGATGACTTGCGCCGATGCCGGCCCCATTGTCGCCGTGGAAGTATTCATAAAACAAAATCAGATTTTGCCAGTGGGGGTCGCGCTGAAATGGGGTTAGGCCGCCGTATACGGGGCGATCGCCGGACTGATTCACCAAAAAGGTATTAACTAACCGGCGCTCTAAATCTAGCGCGACTTCCCATAGCGTTTTTTGCTGCCCTGATCCCGTAGGATGCTCCACCGTAAAGTCATCGCCCAGATAGTGATGGAACTTCTGCAGTGACTCAATCAGCAAAAAGTTCACCGGAAACCACACCGGGCCGCGCCAGTTAGAGTTGCCGCCAAATAGCCCCGTGCTCGACTCGGCGGGCTCATAATTAACGCAGAAGCTTTCACCATTGGCGTCGAAGCAGTAGGGATGCGCTTCGTGGTAACGCGATAGGGCGCGAATACCGTAGGGGCCCAGGAACTCGGATTCGTCCAGCATTTTTTGCAGCACCCGTTTAAGCTTATCGGGGCGCACGACTGCCAACAGCCGCCGCTCTCCCACGCCAGGAATACAGAAGCTAGCCACGTTATGGCTTAAATCGGGGCGGTTCTTTTCAAACCAGTCCAGTCGCTCTTTAAAGCCAGAAAGCTTGTTCAGCATTGTGGGCTCCAAAGTTGCAACCGCGTAAAGGGGAATTAAGCCCACCATGGAGCGCACTTTTAGCCTCACCCGCTGGTGATTGGGCAGGTGCAGCACGTCGTAGAAAAAGCCGTCTTCTTCATCCCAAAGCTGAGTTTTGTCGCCGCCGCCGATATGGTTCATGGCGTCGGCAATATAGATAAAATGCTCGAAAAATTTGGTCGCCATATCTTCATAAACCGGGTTTTCCAGGGCCAGTTCAAGAGAAATCGTAAGCATATTGAGACAGTACATAGCCATCCAACTGGTGCCGTCGGCCTGTTCCATATGGCCGCCCGTGGGCAGAGGCGAACTGCGATCGAACACGCCAATATTGTCTAGCCCCAAAAAGCCACCCTCAAAGACATTGTTGCCCTCGGCATCTTTGCGGTTGACCCACCAGGTAAAGTTCAGCAGCAGCTTTTGAAAGACCCGTTCAAGGAAAGCGCGATCGCCCTGGCCCGTCATTTTTTGCTCAATTTTATAAACCCGCCAGGTAGCCCAGGCGTGAACCGGCGGATTGACATCACCAAAGGCCCACTCGTAGGCAGGAATCTGGCCGTTCGGGTGCATATACCACTCGCGGGTCATAATATCGAGCTGCTGCTTGGCAAAGGCCGGATCAATCAGGGCAATGGGAATGCAGTGAAAGGCCGTATCCCAGGCAGCAAACCAGGGATACTCCCACTTATCGGGCATAGAAATGATGTCGCTGCTGTCTAAGTGTTTCCATTGGGTATTGCGCGATCGCGTCTCTGGCGGCGCGGGCATATTGGCATCGCCCTCCAGCCAGCGGCTGACATCAAAGCGGTAGTACTGCTTTGTCCACATCAGTCCGGCATAGGCTTGGCGCTGCACGTTGCGCTGGTCATCGCTTAAGTTGTCGGGGGCAAGCTGGGTATAAAAATCGTCGGCCTCTTGCAGACGAGTCTGAAAGGTTTGCTCAAAGGCGCTGCCCAGAGGGTCAGCCACATCAGCATCGGGGCTGAGCCGCAGTTTGACCACTTGAGTTTCACCCGGTTGCAGCATAAATGGGTGATGCACAGAGACCTTAGTGCCCGTTTGGGCCGGATTCACCGCCTCAGTTTCGTTGTGAATCACCGCCCGGTGGATACCGTCTTTGACGTAGGATAAGGAGTTATCGACGTCAAATAGCGTTTTGAAATTGGTCTCGTTTTCGGTAAACAGGCGGGGCACGGCTTCACTGTAGAGCCAGCGCTGCCCAAGGTCAGGGTGAGT
>JBCDFX010000139.1:0-9512 GCA_039177155.1 Cyanobacteria bacterium P01_H01_bin.119 | reverse complement strand
GACTTCAAGAGCTTAAATATTGTCTGGAAGCAGCCTATATCAGTCGTCGTTCTGATTAAGGCAGTGGATGCTAGGGCAGTGGATGCTAGGGCAGCAGAGGTTAAAGCAGCAGATACAGCAGTCGAAGGGACGTTTAGGACGAGGCTGCGAGTCAGATGCTTCTGCGCCAACGACTCCAGCGACACTGGGTGGAGCGCGCAATCTGACCAAAGCTACATTAAGGCAGCCAATGCCAGACTAATCCTGTGGCGGCGATTGATCGTCGCTTAGATAAGCCTCTGCGGTCTGATTCAAAACGCGCAGAGCCTGATCAACCTGTTCGGCTCGTTGTTCAAGTTCGGCAATGCTCAAGACAAGCGCCTGGAGTTGATTAAGTGCCTGATTCATTTCCTCGCGGTAGCGCTGCTCAAATGCCTCTTTGTTCATTCTCAAAACTCTGGTGACTCAAAACTTTAGTGACGGGAACATACGGATGTCAATTTTATGACAGACCGATATCTAAGTTATTCACTGTACATCAGCCCAATTCTGCAAACGCTGAAGCAACCTCATCAAAAATAGACGTTAGATTTAATACCTTAAATTAGGCTTTATATACTTAGTTTAGTTTGGGATAGAGAGAAAACTTGCAAAGGCTGACGTACAAAGCACAGCAAAAGAACTAAATTCGGCACATTCTCCCAACCTTATCTTGCCCGTGAAAGTGGGAGGCTCGCACTGCGGCCCGGATTGGGTTAAATCCCTGCTTGCCGGCCGTGGTGGGGTATCTAAAGAGATTGATCCCGCGCAATCGTTTCAGCGCCTGATGCTCCATCGCCCGTTGTTGGTCTGCCCAACAATCCTCTACCCGGTGCTTGTCTATCCGGTGGCGGATGGACTTAGGGGATAGCTCTGCTGCCTGCGATACATCGTCGCCATAAGCCTTTCGTTATAATGCAAGGCTAATAGATAGGTAGAATTCTCTATCAAAATCTGGCTTACAGCCGCAGCCGCGCCGGCCTCAATTTAAGTTTTGGCTCTCAATTTTGGGCCAGCACCTTGGATATACGGGCACTTTAAGATCTGTATTGTGTTGTCACCTCTATAAGAAGGCTTGAAATTATGGCATCTACTGCTTATCTGCTGGTCTCTCACGGTAGCCGCGATCCTCGTCCTCAAGCCGCGATGGAACGGCTGGCGACTTTTGTAAAAGAGCGGTTTTATCAGCGCGCTTTGGAAAAGCAGTATCTTGCAGAGGCCGTTCAGCCACCGATTGAGGCAACTGGCGCTCTATGGCGATCGCCGGTGCTAGTTACGGCTCACTACGGCACCGAAACGAATGCTGCAGAGCAACCCCAGAAGTTGACACGGCAGACTAATCCTGCATTGATGACGCTACAGCCCACATCAACGCATCCGACCCGCCGCTCAAAAAAGCTGTCCCTAGAGCCGCCATTGACTGCGGACCTTATGGTAGAGACGGCCTGTTTGGAGCTGGCTCAGCGGCCCCTATCCGAGCAAATTTGTGAATTTGCCCGCCGTGCCTGCGCCCAAGGCGTTACCACGCTCAAGCTGGTGCCGCTGTTTTTAATGCGGGGTGTCCACGTGATGGAAGATTTGCCGGCGGCAGTGAATCAGGCCCGTGAGCGTGTGACTCAGGGGTTAGGGGCTCAAGATATAAAGCTGGAGTTGTGCAGTCATATTGGCAGCCACGCCGAACTCCCAGCGCTAATGACCCAGCGACTTTCAACCCTTGGGGCAGGCACTACGCTGCTGGTTGCCCACGGCAGCCGCCGCCGGGGAGGCAATAAACCAATTGCTGCGATCGCTCGCCAGCTCAATGCTGAGGTTGCCTACTGGTTTGTGCAACCAGATCTTGAAACGCAGATTATTGAATTGATGCAGCAGGGTCATCAGCGGATTGCGATTTTGCCCTACTTTTTATTTTCGGGGGGCATCACCGACGCCCTGACCCAGCGGATGGAAGAGCTAGCAGAGCGATTTCCCAAGGTAACGTTTCGGCTGCTGCCGCCCATTGGTGCCTCTCGGGATTTGGCCGATTTAGTGATTGATTTGGCCCGTTAGGGCGCTTCATCCTCTAGTCTCCGTAGCGCACTCTGGGATCCAGCAGGGCATAGAGTATGTCTGCAATAACGTTAAAGACGACCACCAGCACCGCGTAGATAAAGGCGATCGCCATCACAACTGGCGTATCGCTGCGGAAAATGGAATCTATCAGGAGCGCCCCGATTCCTGGCACCCGAAACACCTGCTCCGTCACCAGTGAGCCTGTAAAAATGCTGGGAATATCCAGTGCGACCAAAGTCACCACTGGAATTAGAGCGTTGCGCAAAATATGGACTGTAACCACTTTGGCAGACCCCAGGCCCTTGGCGTAGGCGGTTTGCACATAGTCCTGGGGCAGCTCCTCTAGCACGGCAGTGCGGATAAATCGCATTAGCACCGCCGTTTGAAACAGAACCAGCACGCCGATGGGCATAATCGACTGTCGGATAAGCTGACCCAGGGCGGTTAGGCTGGTCAGCTCAAGGGTGCTGTCGTAGATAAACGGCAGCCACTTGAATCGGACGCTAAAGAGCAAAATAAACAGCAGCCCGGTAAAAAAGGTAGGCAGGGAAAATCCTAAAAAAGCCGCAGTGGTGACGGCCCGATCGAAGATGGAGCGGCGATACAGGGCCGAGAAAATTCCCAAAGGAAACGCGATCGCGACACTGCCCAGGTAAGCAATGCCAATAATCCAAAGGGTCGTTGGCAGCCGCTGCAGCAGTAGATCCACCACGGGAGCGCGGCTGGTAAACGAGTAGCCCAGGTTTCCCTGCATCAGGGCCCACAGCCATTTGACATAGCGAATATAAATGGGCTGATCTAGCCCCAGGGAACGACGAATATTTTCACGAACCTCTGCGGTAATGGCAGGATTGGTCGCCAGCTCTCCCAGCGGATTGCCGGGCGCGATCGCCAGCACCAAAAAAATTACCAAACTAATGGCAAGCAGCGTTGGAACGGCAAGCAGTAATCGGCGCAATACATACCGAGCCATCGATGATTCCCCGCGTAGGCTGACGTAAGCTATTCCTATGATGCTAACTGACGACTGGTTTTATCCCTATCCAACGCTGACACCGGGCAGGCTGCTTAAGCGCTACAAGCGATTTTTGGCCGATATTCTGCTCGATAGCGGTGAAACGATTACCGCCCACTGTCCTAACACCGGCCCAATGACCGGGGTATGCCAGGTAGAGAGCCCGGTCTGGGTGTCTTACCATCCCTCCCCCAAGCGAAAATTGGCCTATACCTGGGAGCTAATCCAGGTGGACGATACTCGGCCCACTTGGGTAGGGGTTAACACGGCCTTACCCAATCGGGTAATGAAATCTGCGCTGGAAGCTCGGCTATTTCCGCAGTTGGGGGCCTACAGCAGCATTAAGCCAGAAGTGGTTTACGGGCGCGATCGCAAAAGTCGAATCGATTTTCTTTTAACGTCTGAATCCGACCAGCCGCCCCTTTATGTTGAGATCAAAAACACCACCTGGGCCATGGAAACCCTGGCGCTGTTTCCAGATACCGTGACCACTCGCGGCCAAAAGCACCTGCGAGAGCTAATGGATTTAGGGTCCGATGGACGGGCCGCTATGGTGTATTTCATTAATCGAGGAGACTGCGATCGCTTCTCTCCCGGCGATGTCGCCGATCCAACCTATGGCCAACTGCTGCGAGAAGCCGTTCAATCAGGGGTGCAGGTGCTGCCCTGTCGCTTCGATATTTCTCCCGAAGGGATTCGATATTTAGGGCTCGCTGATTTAGTGCTTTAATTTGTGGCTATCACGCCAAACGTCAGCGTTGCTGACTAAAAGAATAAGCTTCAGTGAGCCAGACGCGAACAAGACGCCACAGTCCTTATTGAATCATCTTTATTAAAAATATATCTATTTAGGCTATTTAAGCGCAGCGTTATCTCATTAAATATTTGATTAAATAAATGGCATCTTGTTGAATTTATACGTTTCAATAAGCAAGAAACTTCACGATTAATCAAGCAATCAGCCTCTTAGACAGCATCTGCATCGATTGTAGCCTAAAGAAAACCGTTTAAAATTTCTTTTGTGCTAACTTATAGCCAGCACTGTCTATTCTCATTTATTTTAGAACATTCAAAAGTGGTTTAAAGCTGATCTAAATCAATTTTTAAAATCTCTATTATCGTTCTGTACCGTTAGTTATTTATAGATATTTAATCTCTTAAGATGTTTTTCAAGTATGCTTTCACACCTTATGAAGATGACCATATTCCCTCAAGAATGCTGGTGTCTTTGGAAACCTGAATTAGTTAGTTTACACCTAGCTTCTGATTTGCTAATTGCGATTGCCTCCTATTCCATTCTGATTGGCCTATTCGTGTTTAGTCGCAATCGGCCCGATATCCGGCTCAAACCGGCCTTGGTCCTGTTTAGCATCTTGACTCTGGCTTATGGGACAATTCACCTGATTTCGATTTGGATGCGGTGGCATCCCGCCAACTGGGGATTGAGTGTTATTAGGGCAATCACGGCACTTATTTTTGCAGTGACAGCATTCGCTCTAATTCCGGCTATTTCCAAGGTTCTATCACTGCTCAGCCCAAATCAGCCAGGGGAGCTTAATCACCAACTGAGACAAGAAATTGGCAAGCATCAACCCATTGAAGTGGCGCTGCAAGAATCGGAAGCCGCTTTGCGATCGCTTTTGACGGCGATGCATGACCTGGTCTTGGTGCGGGACCGAGACGGGCGATGTCTTAGTATTGCTCCCACAAAGTTTCAAGACTTTGTCACTGACAAACAAGATATGCTCAATGTCACGCTTCATGAGGTCATGCCGTCGTCTACAGCCGATTACTTGCTAGCACATATCAATGAGGCGCTAGATACCCAGACAAATATTTGCTGTGACTATGCGCTGCCTGTGGAAGAAGTGGAGCGGTACTTCTGTGCCAGCATCTCCCCAATTGACAGCGAAAAAGCAGTATTAGTGGTTCGCGATATCTCGGACCGCAAGCGCACAGAAGACGCACTCAATGCCAGCATGCAAAGGCTTCAGCTGGCCCTGGAAGCCTCTGGTGACGGACTGTGGGATTGGGATATCGCCAATAACAAGCTTTACCTCAGTCCAAATTTTTGCAAAATGCTGGAGTCTGAGCCGAGTGAGCTGCCCTTTTGTGTTGAGTATTGGGAAGAACTACTCCACCCCGATGAAAAGGATTGGGTGCTAAATCGCTTAGCGACTCATCTTCAGCGGGGGGACACCTGCGATTTTGACTATCGGCTACGGACTGGTTCTGGCGAATGGAAATGGGTTAGCAACTACGGCAAAGTCGTTGACTATGACGAGCAGGGCAATCCAACCCGCATGATTGGAACACAGCGCGACATTAGCAAACGTAAAGCGGCTGAAGCCCAGATTCAAGAAAGCGAAGAGCGCTTTCGGAGCGCTTTCGACAATGCAGATATTGGGATGGCACTGGTTGCGCCCAACGGCCAGTTCTTGCGGGTGAATCATTCCTGCTGCCGTATCCTAGGCTATTGTCAACGAGAGCTATTAGAGAAGAGCCTTCAGTCGATTACCCATCCGGATGATGTGGGGGATGATTGGGGACGAGTTCGTCGGTTGATTTCTGAAGAAGACCGGGCCTATCGCGCTGAACGGCGCTATCTCGGCCCAGAGGGTGAGACCATTTGGGTTGTGCTTGGAGTCTCAGTTGTGCGAGATGTAGAGGGCAATCCGCTCTATTTTGTCTCACAGATTCAAGACGATACTGCTCGCCGGCTCTATGAGGCACAGCTTACGTATCAGGCGTATCACGATAGCCTGACTAACCTGCCGAATCGCACCTTGTTTCAGCAGCGCCTCGAAGAAGAAATCGCTCGCGCTGGGCGAGAGTATGGCTATTGCCTAGCCGTCCTGTTTTTAGATTTGGATCGCTTTAAGGCTATTAATGATGGTCTGGGGCACGCAGCTGGTGATGAGCTTTTGGTTGCGGTAGGCAAACGGCTCAAAGAGGCCACCCGTAGTATCGATTTAGTTGCCCGCTTTGGCGGGGACGAGTTTGCTGTTCTTTTAGCCAATGTTGGCAGCCCAAAGGGTGTTTCATATGTTGCAGATCGCATTCTGGCTGCGTTTAATCGGCCCTTTGTTCTCAAAGGCAATGAATGCATTATCAACAGCAGTCTTGGCATTACGTTGAATGTAACCGAGCAGTGCACTCCCGAATCTCTGCTACAGGAAGCTGATATTGCGCTATGCCGCGCTAAGCGCTCAGGGCGAGGCTGTTATGAAATCTACGATCAGCAAATGGGGCGTCAAGTTAAGGGATATATCTATCTCGAAAATGCCCTGCGTCAGGCCATCGACCAAGATGAACTACAGGTGTTCTATCAGCCTATTGTTGATATTCATACCGAGCGCATTCTTGGCTTTGAAGCGCTGATGCGTTGGCAGAGATCCAATGGGGAAATTTGGTCTCCAGGTCAGTTTATCCAGGTTGCCGAAGAGTCAGGGCTGATTGTCTCAATAGACTGGCTGGTAATGCGTAAGGCCTGTCAGCAGATGCAGTACTGGCGGGAGGAAGGCGTCGTGACGAACCAGTGGCTCAGCGTTAACTTGTCTAGCCATCAGTTCAATATGCCGGGCTGTGTCAAGCAGGTGAAGCGCATTTTGCAAGAAACCAAGCTTGACCCGATCTATGTGCGCATCGAAATTACCGAAGGCGCGATTATTCGGCATCCAGAGATGGCGGCTGAAATTTTATCTGAACTCAAGCAGCTTGGGGTCAAAATAGCGCTTGATGATTTTGGCACGGGTTACTCATCTCTGAGTTATCTGCATCGGTTTCCCGTCGATATCCTCAAGATCGATAAGTCATTTGTGAGCCAGATGACTGAGAATGCTCAGAGCATGGAGATTATTCGCTCGCTCGTGCTGCTGTCACAGGCACTTTCACTAGATACCGTTGCTGAAGGTATTGAAACCTGTCAGCAGCAGCAGTTGCTTCGCCAGCTTGGTTGCTCTCATGCGCAAGGCTTTCTGCTCCACCGCCCACTGAGCATTCGAGAAATCGACAGTCGGCTGATGATCAGCACTTCCTTGCCACGGCGCAAGTCTTGATAAGCAGAGCCTGCTCTGCTTTAAAAGTGGGATTGAAATTGATTGAGTGCGTAAATAGTTCGAGCCTTGGGGCGATCGCATTTAAGAGCATTGTCACCCCTAACTAATTTTGGTAATGTTATAGACTGTGCTTTGATTTAAGCTTAAATACTTGACCAGAGGCTAAGTAGATTTAAGGCCAAGTAGCGGTTAGCTCAGCAGTGATTAAATCAGCACCGCAGCCTAGTTCAGCGCGGAAGAGGCTTATAACTATCCGTTGAGCTATGTTTTATCCCACTATTTTCTCTCTAAGGCGATCGCAGATTATGGCTAAGCGCGTACAGTTAGTACTCAACGAAGATATTCGCAAGCTCGGTAAAAGTGGGGATTTAGTCGAAGTCGCCCCTGGCTACGCCCGCAACTATCTGATTCCCAAGGGTATGGCTGTACGCACCACCCCCGGCATCCTAAAGCAGGTTGAGCGTCGCCGGGAGGCTGAGCGCCAGCGGCTGCTAGAGATCAAACAGCAGGCCGAGTCGATGAAAACGGCACTAAATACCATCGGTCTGTTTACCGTTAAGAAGCAGGCTGGAGAAGGTGACGCTATCTTTGGTACCGTTACGGCGGCAGAGGTGGCAGAGGTAATCGAAACCAATACCAGCAAAGAAATCGACAGTCGCGATATCTCTGTGCCCCATATCAATAAGCTGGGTGAGTATCGGGTCGATATTAAGCTCCATGCCGAAGTGACGGCAACCATCAATTTGCGAGTGGCGCCTCAGTAAGGCAGTCTTCTCGGGTAAGAGACTTTTATGCTAGTCAAAGAGTAAAAAGGGGCCGCGATCGCGGCCCCTTTTTATTTACCTAAAAGAGAGCAAGAAAAATTCGTCAGCGTACTAAAAGAAGAGCTTTCAATAATAAATCCCGTTGCTCTAGTGACTTGGGGCAAGGTATCAGCTAACAGCGTTAGAGCGATGGAGCTTAATATTCAGCACTTAAATTTTCCTCATCCTAGCGGTGCAGCAAATGGAGCTTGGAGCAAGCTTATTAATAAATCTCCAACGGATGAGAATAAATTAGCGTATTGGCATACTGTAATCTCTGAATCTTTACCGAAAGGAATACAATACATTTGAATCATATCAGGCTTACCTTGATGTATTGATGTTGTAAATACGCTTCGCTTACAATACACGATATGGATGTGTATTTTGTACTCAACGGCATTACATTTGTCTGGAACGATGAAAAAGCACAAACCAATCCTCAAAAACATGAGGGCATAACGTTTCAGCAAGCTGCTGAAGCCTTCTCCGATAGTTGCCGCGCAGAGGCAACTATTAGGTTGACACTGTGAGGATTTATCAAAAACGTTGCTAGCTGTAGTTGAGGAACCGTAAGCTTTTTGGGCTTCCGCAAATAACCTTAACGGTTCCGGCAGGGGGGAATAATCTCCGCTATGGTGAAAGGCGAGTTCCGTGCTGCCGGGAATAGGATTGATGGTTCAAGACTTAAATTTTCAGCCCTCTAGCGATCGCCTGCCGCCCCAAAATATTAACGCTGAAGAAGCCATCATCGGCGGCATTCTGCTAGATCCAGAAGCCATGGGCCGGGTGCTGGAAATTCTTGATCCGGGCGCGTTTTACATTAGTGCCCACAGAGAAATTTTTCGCGGGGCGCTGGATCTCCATCGCCAAGGCCAGCCCACAGACCTGATGGGCCTAACCACTTGGCTAAAAGATCACGACCGCCTCGAAAAAGTTGGGGGTCAGGCCAGGCTGGCCCAGATTATTGATCGCACCGTTAGCGCCGCCAATATTGACCAGTACGCCGTGCTGGTGATGGATAAGTTTGTGCGCCGCAGGCTGATTCAGTCCGGGGGCGAAATTGCCCAGATGGGCTACGAAACCGCAACGCCTCTCGAAACCGTCCTAGATCAAGCCGAGCAAAGTCTATTTGGGATTACTCAGTCTCGCCCCCAGCAAGGCTTATCTTCGGCTGCCGATATTCTGACCGATGCTTTTTCAGAAATTGAGCAGCGATCGCTGGGGATGGTGCTGCCCGGCGTTTCCTGCGGGTTTTACGACCTAGACGCCATGACCCAGGGATTTCAGCGCTCGGATTTGATTATTGCCGCAGGAAGGCCGGCAATGGGGAAAACCAGCTTCGTATTAAATATCGCGCGCAATATTTCAGTGATGCATAAGTTGCCCATTGCCGTCTTTAGCCTGGAGATGTCTAAAGCGCAGCTTGTCTATCGTCTGCTCTCTAGCGAAGTGCAAATCGAAAGCGGCCGCCTACGGGCCGGGCGCATTGCCCAAAATGAGTGGGGCGCTTTGGGCGATGCCATTGGTCAGCTCTCTGGTCTGCCGATTTTTATTGACGATACCCCT
>JBCDFX010000138.1:0-9574 GCA_039177155.1 Cyanobacteria bacterium P01_H01_bin.119 | reverse complement strand
TCTGGGGCCTCGTCTAAAAACGCCTTTAGGGCCGTGCCGACGCCATACCAGGAGGGCAGCAAAAATCGGGTCTGCGTCCAGCTAAAGACCCAGGGAATGGCCCGCAGTCCGGCCAAGTCGCGGCGGCCTTTGCGCCGAGCCGGTCGGGAGCTGATCTGCAACTGGCTGATTTCTTCAATCGGCGTCACCTGATGGAAGAAATCCACCAAGTCGGGCTGCTCGTAAATCAAATCGCGGTAGTGAGTGCGCGATCGCACTGCCAGCTCCTCCATAATTTCGTTCCAGGGCTGAATTTCATCAAAGCTGTTGCGCAGTAAACTGGCCTGTAGCACGGCGGTTGTTACGCTCTCTAAGTTGTACAGCGCCAGGTCGGGCAGATTGTACTTGGAGGCCAGCACCTCCCCCTGCTCGGTGATTTTGATGCGTCCGTTAATGCTGCGTCCCGGCTGGGCCAAAATGGCTTCATAGGCTGGGCCGCCGCCCCGGCCCACAGAGCCGCCCCGACCGTGGAAGATACGCAGAGCGATGCCGTAGCGATCGGCGATCGCCTGTAGAGCCTGCTGCGCCTTGTGAATTTCCCAATTGCTGCTGAGGAAGCCGGAGTCTTTATTGCTGTCGGAGTAGCCCAGCATCACCTCTTGCAGGGGCGCGATCGCGGTAACAGCTAAATTCTTGTCATCTACTGCCGCGTGCCCTCCCCGCAGCAGCGTGCCGTAGAGCGGCAGCTTGAATAGATGATCCATTACTGAGGGGGCGCGGCGCAGGTCTTCTACGGTCTCAAACAGGGGTACCGCCTGGATGCTGGCGATGCCCGTGGCCGGGTTATATAGCCCCGCTTCTTTGGCCAGCAGCATCACCTCTAAAATGTCGCTGCCGTGGGTGCTCATGCTGATTACGTAGCTCTGGCAAATGCGGGGACCGAACTCCTGGTGCAGCTTTCGTACGGTGCGAAAGGTTTCAACGGTTTCGCGGGTTTTGTCTGAAAAGGCCAGCAGTTCTCCCGGAATCAGCGGGCGCAGGGTGCTTAGCTCCTGGGTCAACCACTCAATCCGCTCACTTTCGCTTAGATCGTCGTAGGGTTTTGCCAAAACGCCTAGATACTCACTGATTTCACTCAGCGCGCTGGAATGGCGGGAGCTTTCCTGGCGGAGATCGAGCTGGGCCAAGTTAAAACCATAGATTTCAATCTGGCAGATCAGTTTTTCTAGCTCCTGACACACCAGCCCAGTTTCCTTAAGGCTGCGCTGAATCAGGCGCAGCTCCCCTAAAAAGTCGTCCCCGGTTTGGTACAGGGCGTTGGTTCTCGCCTCAATACCCTGCTCCTTGAGGTAAGTGCCGTCGTAGAGCTTAAGGCTGCGATCGCGGGTATTTTCCAGCCGACGGACGATATAGGCCAGCTTGAGGCGGTAGGGTTCTTGACGATAGCGAATGGCGCAGTCGTCGTAAATTTCGGGCAAATTGACCTGGTCTTGCTCCAATGCCTCCAGTAGTTCAGGAACCACTTCGCTCCAGTGCAGAGACAAACTCAGCAGTTGAATCAGCTGCTTGGTCGAGGCAATATATTTTTCCAGCACTAGGTTGCGCTGATAGCAGGCGGTTTTCCAGGTCACTTCTGGGGTCACCGACGGATTGCCGTCCCGGTCGGAGCCAACCCAAGAGCCAAAGCGACAAAAATCAGGCTTAGGGGGATTAAGTCGAGGAAAGGTTGCCTGCAGCGCCCGTCTGATGCGCTGGTACAGTTCAGGAATCGCCTCAAACAGCACCACGTCAAAATAGTGCAGGGTGTAATCCACCTCATCTAAGACGGAGGGCTTAAACTGGTGCAGTTCGTCGGTGCGCCACCAGAGCCGAATTTCTTCAGTTAGCTGGTCTCGCAGATGCTCTGTTTCCCAAGAGGTGGACAGCCCCAAAGACTGGGCGCTTTCATCGGCGCGATCGAGCTGACGCAGAATTTCTGAAATGCGCCGCTGCTTATCTCGAATGGTGTGGCGCACAATTTCCGTCGGGTGGGCCGTAAACACCAGCCGCACATCCAGCCGCTGTAGCAGGGCCTGAATCAGCTGGGGCGGCACATTTAGCCGCTTCAGCGTGGGAAACAGCCAGTGAAAGTTGCCCGCCTCTTTGCGGGGCACCTGGGGATTTTGCAAACTCCGGGCCAGCAGCCCTGCCTTAAAGCTGCGGGGCCCTTCGGTAAAATCTTGGTCGATGGGGCGCTGCCCTTCTCGCAGATTACCCAACTCATTGGTCAGATCGCTGCTGCGCTGGGCCAGTTCGGCATCTTCGTAGGCAGACTGGTATTGAATCTGCTGCCCTCGCTGCTCGTAGTGCTGCTCGACAATATTAATGAGCTGAAAATAGAGGGCAAAAGAGCGAGCGGCTCGGATAGAGTCATTCAGCTCCAGCTTTTCAATTAAATCGGGTGCTCCGGCAAACTGGTTAGCCGCTTGACCATCGGGGGAGCAGATTTGCCGCAGCTGATTGAGCAATCTGACCGTGTCTTGCCCGCACTCCTGCAGCAGCACCGTTGCCCACAGATCTTCCACCATTTTGATACGATGCCTTAAAAACAGGTCGTAGACCGGGGCTTGGGGAACCTCTGCGCCACCGTTTGGTTCGGCGATGACCTCAGACGGATAAACATTGTCAGAAGAGTGGAGGGTCGAACTCATTTAGAATCGGCGGATAAAGGGCAAGACTATACGAGATGATTCTAGGGGGTTTAGTCCCAGAAAATGGGGTTTTTACGTTTAATTAAACGCCGGTGAGCTAAACGAGTTCGACGCAGGTTTAAACCCTGCGGGCCAGCCAAAGTTGGCGTTAATGGGAGCAATAACGGAGGGAGCAATACTGGGGCGATGGCGGGGCGATATTACGCCTCAGTGTCAGCGTTTCCAGACTCTTTGACGGTTAAAGCGGGGAGGCGATCGCCTCGAAATAGCTCTTCGCTGGCTAATCCGAGCTGCTGCACGGCATCAAAAACGGTACGGCCAGCCAGCAGCCCCAGCAAAATGGGCGGTGTGGCCACACTGACCAGCCAGCTAGCGGATTCGGCGTTGAGGGGGGTGGAGGGCTTAGGCGGCGTTGAGCTTGAGTCAGCCATGATAGTAAATCTGCGAGGGTTGACAGACTGAGCGGTTGCTCTTTTAGTGTAAGGCCAGTGCTGGTTCGGCTTTTCAGTATCGGGCTTTCAGTATTAAAACAGTTGACATTGGTAGGTTCGCTGTCAACTCATTATCTGAGTAACGGCGATCGCGAATTTACCGAACTACATTAGAAGTGATGCGATTTTAAAGATTGCACCTATACTTTTGAAGCCAATAGCCCCTGTGTTTGATTCTACGGCGCTGTATTGGCCGTCGGTAAACGATTTCGATGTCCGACTGGTAACGGGTTTGTTCCCAAACTTGATTCCATGGTTCTTAAACAGCCTCCCAAGCCTACCCGCATCTCTACCGCTGCCGATTGCCCCCAGGTTTCGGATCTGGCCGACTGGCTTAGGCCCGCGATCGCTCAGCCTCAGGCCAGCCTGCAGGTGAAGCTGCGGGGCAATATTTTGCACGTGCTCTGCCAAACTCCAGTGCCGATTCAGCTTGAGGCGGTGCTGTTCCGCATGGTGGAGTTTTTGGTTAAGCCGGCGCAGCGGGAATACCTCAGCGCTCACTTCCCCGGCATCTATCAAATCTTTTTCTACAGCCGAGTGGTGGGGCAGAGTCGCCCCGACTGGACGGCGCCGATTTTTCTCAATCGCCTGGAGCGCCACTTAAAGCAGCTTTCTGAAGTGCTGGGTGATGCCCTGACGGCGGCAGATCGGGGGGGGCTGGCAAAACTGCCCCAGATTGAGCGGGTGCAGGCCCTTAATTCAGCCATTGTGCTGGGTAATTTGAGTCTGGCCAAGCGGGGCGATCCAGATGCGATCGCCCACTACCTTAGCGAAACCCTCAGCGCTCTGGGGGTGGGGGTTTGGGCCAGCCTCCGCGCCGTGCCCGGACGGGCCAAGGTAACGGCTCCCCAGCGCGATCGCCTTAATCAGTCGGGCGCTGGTCTGGGAGACAGCTCGGCCAGTGAGCAGGCGCCAGAGACCGAACCCCGCCTGTGGATTCTGTGCGAGGCCTCCTACAGCCCGGACGCGGCTTTAATTGCTGGACCCACGGCCCAACTGCTGCGCAACCTTAAGCTTAGTCAGTTTCGCGATGCGGTGCTGCTGGTGCAGGTCGCCGGCGAAGAGCGGCTGGACTGGATGCTGCGGGTCGATCTAACGCCTCCGGAAGAAATGCTGCGGGACTGGGGCCGCTGGGGAGACGAGGCGGCCCTGGGGCAGCTGGTGGCGCACACGCTGCACAGCTTCGATTTAGCTCCGGACACAACCCGCAAGGGCACGAGCTTGCATATTGTCTGTCAGCCCCCAGAAAAGAGCGCAGATAAAGGTTCGGTCATTCCGCCTCAGACGCCCATTGTCGATAAGCTTAGCGCCATGCTGGAGACCCTTGCTCCCCAGGGCATTCAGCGAGCCATGATCTACGGGCAGGGGCGCGATCGCGCAGTGCCGGCTTGGGTAAAATGTTTGGATTTGCCTGCCCTAAACCATCCTGCCCTGGCTGAGCCGCCCCTACAGCTTGCTAAGCAGTCCGATTTAGGGGCGTTAACGTTTTTGATTGGGCGGCTGCTCAATCCCGATTTGCCAGAGCGCTTGGCCACGGGCGGGGTACGGGTGCAGGTGCTCAACCGCGACCAGCTGCTGCATGTGATGGTGGATGCCCCGATTTGCCCCACCCGGCGATGGACCCTGCAGCGGTTGGCTAAGTGGCTGCGTCAACTGCGGCCCGACGGTATTGAAGGCGTGCGCCTTTACGGGCGGCGGGCAGGACAGAAGAAACCCGCCTGGAGCTACGGCATTGACTTTAAGGCCCGCGATCGCAAGCTGATTCCCTCAGCCGCACCGGAATTTTCGGCCTCCCACGCCTACGTTGGCGACTTGCTTACTCCCGATGGCGATGCCCCGCAGCGGGAAGATCTCACCCCTGAAGACCTGCGCGATCGCTGGCGGCAATGGCGACGGCAGAGCTTTACCCGAGCGCGCCAGGGCCTGATTCGCTCTCAGCTGTTTACCGCAGCGCCAGAGACTGAGACTGAGATTGCGGCTCGTCCCCACAGCCTGGGCCGTAAGGGAGTGGGCGTGGCTCTGCTGTGGGGCATGGCTGGCCTGCTGCTGGCGATTCAGACAGACTGGATTTTTGGTCAGCTGTTGACGTCACCGGAGCCAGCGGCTCCTGGTGAGGTCTCCTCAACGTCGGGCCAATCTGAAGGAGATCAGTCTGCCGAAGGAGATGAACCGACGCGGTTTGTGACCAACCCTGACCTGGCCTCCCAAGCCAACGATCCGGCAGATTATGACTGGGATGAGGGTGACTGGAATCAGGGTGACTGGAATCAGGGTGACTGGGATCAGGGTGAGATGGGAGAGTTTAACGAAGATGGTGGAACGGCTGACGGCAGCGGCTTTACAGAACTGCCATCGTCAAATTTTACTCAGCCTGTTCCTATCGATCGCTCAGCCCTGCGGGCGGCGGATCGCGATCGCGCCTTTGTTTCCCTAACCGCTCTGCTAGAGCAGTCGCCCTATCCCTCCTTTAAGAGCCAGCAGATGGACGAGAAGCTGGCCCTTTACCACCAGCATCTGGCAGAATCTGGTCCGCCAGACGTCTTGATTTTGGGCAGTTCACGGGCTTTACGCGGCGTAGACCCGGCGGCCCTGTCCCAGCGACTGGCCGATTTGGGTTACGGGGAGCTAGATATTTTTAACTTTGGCATCAACGGGTCTACGGCCCAGGTGGTCGATTTTACCCTGCGGCAATTGCTTCAGCGGGATCAGCTGCCAAAGCTGATTATTTGGGCGGACGGGGCGCGGGCGCTAAACAGCGGCCGGCTAGATGTGACCTATAACGGCATTGAAGTCTCCGAAGGCTACCGCGCTTTAGTCTCCGGGCAGCTGCCGGGCGGCCTGCCAGAGTCAGAGGCAAACGAGAGCGCCGATGGTGAGATCAATGCTGTCGATCCGGCGATGGTCAATCCTAGAACCCTACGAGAGAGCTATCAGGCCGTCGATCGCTGGCTGAGCGATCGCCTGGCCCAGGTGTCCTCCGCCCACAGCGATCGCGATCGCCTGAAAACCGGGCTGCGGAGTGCTACTTCTGAACTGCTCACTGCCTGGGTGCCGGGCACAGGCATTCCTGCGGAACTGGCCGTCGGCTCCGCCAAACTTAACGCCGATGGGCTGGTGGTACAGGACGCCAACCTAGTTGACTACGACGGATTTTTGCCCCTGTCTCTCCAGTTCAATCCCGCCACCTACTATCAAAACCATGCCCGGGTTTCCGGCAGCTACGACGGCGACTACGAAGATTTTCGCCTAGCCGGCCGCCAAGTTGACGCCCTCGAAAGTCTGCTGGACTTTACCCAGGCTCAGGATATTCCGGTGGTGTTTGTAAACACGCCCCTAACCGACATTTATCTAGATGCTTACCGCACCCGCGCCGAAAATGAATTTCTGCGGGAGATGCTGCAGCGCTCCGCCACCCGCTCTGGATTTGTATTTCGGGATTTGGGCCAACTCTGGCCCGATCAATACGGCTATTTCTCTGACCCCAGCCACCTAAACCGCTATGGTGCCTTTCAAGTGGCCGTGCGGCTGGCAGAAGACCCAATTATCCCCTGGCCCTCAGCGCAGGAGACAGAAACCCCATGACCCTACCGTCCATTATTTACGGCATTTTTCTGCTCAGCGTCGTCGGGCTCTACTGGTCTATGCCGCTGCCCCGACTGCGGCTGTGGTTTATGTGGGTAGCCAGCTTAGTCTTTTACGCGTCGCTTCAGGTGCAGTACTTGCCCCTAATGCTCGCGATCGCCCTAGTCACGTTCTTTATAGGCAAGGCGCTAACCGCTCCCCTCGACTGGCGCATCCCCGAAGAAAAATGGCAGGCCGCAGAGCAAACCTGGGACCGTCGCCGCGCCTGGATCTTAGGACTAGGGGTTGGCCTTAACGTTTTGCTGCTGCTGCTGTTTAAATATCTAACGCCAACTTTAGAGCTGATTGGTCTGGTGGCCGCGCAAAATCAGTGGCTCGCCCAGCAGGATGAACTGCTTAGCAGCCTGATTATTCCGTTGGGCATCAGCTTTTTCTGCTTTGAGTGCATTGCCTATTTGGTCGATGTCTACCGGGGAGCCAAGCCCACCCGCCGCTGGGTAGAGTTTGCCGCCTATAAATTTTTCTTCCCCAAGCTAATCTCCGGGCCGATTACTCGCTTTCACGCCTTTAACGGTCAGTTTAAGCAGCAGCGCCTACCCAACTTCGCCCAGTTTACCGATGGCCTTTGGTTAATCACCACGGGCGCGATGAAAAAGCTGCTTATTGCTGACCATATTGCCATCTTGGTCAACCTTAGCTTTAGCAATCTAGAGCGGGCGGGCAGCGCGGATATTTGGCTAGCGGTGTTTGCCTACGGGCTACAGCTCTATTTTGACTTTAGCGGCTATGTGGATATCGCCCGCGGCAGCGCTATGTTCTTGGGCTTTAATCTGCCGCAAAACTTCAACTTTCCCTACTTCAGCACCAGCATTGCCGACTTCTGGCGGCGTTGGCATATGTCGTTGGGGGCCTGGCTGCGCAACTATCTCTATTTCCCCCTGGGCGGCTCTCGGCGCGGACTGGGGCGCACCTGCTTAAATTTGTGCATTGTGATGGTGATTGCCGGGGCGTGGCACGGCGATAACTGGGGATTTTTAATCTGGGGCGGGCTCCACGGGCTAGCGCTGGCGGCCCATAGAGTCAATCAGGCGATCGCGGCAAAACAGACCTGGCTAGAGCGGCTGTGGCAAAGCCTGCCGGGCACGGTGCTAGCTTGGGGACTGACCCAGGCAATGGTGTTTGGGAGCTGGCTCTTTTTCCGCCTGCCGGATGTGCGCGACTTCACCTTTGCGGTCAGCCATTTATGGGGCTATCCGGCAGATATCCAGTTTGCCACCAAGGTTTACTCAGAGTCGCTAGGGCTCAGCAGCACGCAGGTGTTGATTGTGCTGGTGGGATTATGTTTTGGCTCTGGTATTGCCTATGCTTTTCATCGCGGCTTACGGCTGGGTTTTGGCTGGCCGTTAAAGTTGCTGCTGGTGCCTTGCTGTTTATATTTGGCGTGGCTATTGGCTCCAGGTGAGACGCTGCCCTACATCTACTTTGATTTTTAGGCTAAAGGCGAAAACAGCGCTCTATATCAGATTTTTTGGTACTTACAACAGGGCAAGCAAATTAATCTAAAGCAGCTTAGACAGCGTCTCCAGCAGGGTGTCGATTTGGGCATCGGTACCGACGGTGATTCTTAATTGGTGATTTAGCCCCGGCTGGTTAAAGTAGCGAACTAAAATGCCTCGCTGTTTAAGGGCTTTATACAGGGTTTCGGCACTGTTTACAGGCGGTGTTACCAGCACAAAATTGCCCTGGGACGGCAACACGGCAAAATTTAGCTTTCTTAGAGCGGTGGTTAAACGACTGCGCGATCGCTTTACTTTTTCAGCCTGAGCATTTTTATAGTCTTGATCTAGCAGGGCGGCAGCGCCTACATTTAGCGCGATCGCGTCCATACTGTAGCTATCTTTTACCTTGAACAAAGTCTGACTCAAACTGGGCTGGGCGATCGCAAAGCCCAGCCGCAATCCGGCCAGTCCATATCCCTTGGAGAGGGTGCGCAGCACAATCACATTGTCAAACTCTCGCACCAGGGGCAGGGCGCTGATCTCAGCAAAATCTACATAGGCTTCATCTATTACCACTAGCCCCGCTGTTTCTGCCGCCAACCTCCGCAGCGACGGGAGCGCAACGGTGTGCCCCGTCGGACTGTTGGGGGTTGCAATAAACGTCAGCGCCGCTTTAGCCCGCAGCAGCGCTTCCACCGGCAGGGCAAAGTCTGGCCCGTAGGGAACTTCTACCACAGTCGCCGGCTGAAACGATGCCAGCACCGGGTAGAGCACATAGGTCGGCGTGGGATAGGCAACGGCGCGATCGCGGCCCTCAGCGCAGGCTCGCATCAGCAGCGTCAGCAGCTCATCGCTGCCGTTACCCAATATCAGCCCGTCCGTCGGTACGTCTAATACCTGACTGACCGCCTGACAAAATGCCCGTCCGTAAGGGTCAGGGTAGCGCCGCAGCCATTCTCCATCAAGATTGCGCAGCACCGCGATCGCTTTGGGAGATGGCGGATAGGCATTCTCGTTGGTATTGAGCTTGATGACTGAGGCTCCCGGCGGGGGTTGCTCACCCGGAAGATAGCCAGAGGAGGCCGCGATCGCAGGGCGAAAATAATCCATGGTTGGTCAAGTGTCGTCTTTAAGCCAAAAATAGCCGCAAAACGGGAGAAATAAAGACGAAATTCAGGAAACGTGGCCCGAGTGCACGCGAACTTAAGAGGGCAGCGCTAGGATAGTCATGACCTGCTAAGTATAGGCGACGGGCATACTCTTAATATTGAAAGCAGTGCATCCCAGCAACCTTGCGGCTGTAAGCAAGCTGGTAAAGCTAACGCTATGCAAT
>JBCDFX010000137.1:0-9582 GCA_039177155.1 Cyanobacteria bacterium P01_H01_bin.119 | reverse complement strand
GCTGAGCGGATAAATGTCAAAGCCTTGCTGAGCGGATAAATGTCAAAGCCTTGCTGAGCGGATAAATGTCAAAGCCTTGCTGAGCGGATAAATGTCAAAGCCTTGCTGAGCGGATAAATGTCAAAGCCTTGCTGAGCGGATAAATAAAGCATCGCATCTTGCCCACGCAGCTAGGAGCCTGCACTACGGTTTCCACCAACGATTCCAAGAAACCAAGCTACGCAACCCGCTTCTTCGGCATCTAGAAACTTTTTCAGGCTCTTGTTACTGGTATGGCTGACTCTGCTGAATTTGCCCATCTCTGGACATCAAATCTTTCGGAAATTGAGCTGTTCCGGGCGCGCCTGTACCGACACGCTTTTGATAAGCACTTTCACGATGCTTACACCATCGGTCTAAACGAGCGTGGTCTGGGTCAGAGCGTGGTGCGAGGTACATTAGTCCACAGTCTCCCTAATAGTTTTAATCTCATCAATCCGGGTGAAGTGCACACTGGCAAAGCCGCCGATGAGCGGGGCTGGTGCTTTCGCAATCTCTATATCAGCCCGTCTTTTATGCAGCGGCTGATGGTGCAGTTAGAGCAGAGCCGACCAACCTTGCCCGTTTTTGAGGAACCCGTTGCAAAAAATTCAGCGTTGCTGCCTTTATTTCTAGAAGTGTTTCAAGCACTTGATCAGGCTTTACCACGCCTAGTGCAACAGTCTCTATTGCTGGAGTTGGTATCGAGCCTGTTGCAGCACCATAGCACCATCGGCTTACCATCTGCCGCTAAGGAATCTAAAGCAGTTACTCTGGTGCGAGCTTATCTAGAGGAGCAATACGCGGAGAATGTCTCTATCGAAACGCTCAGCCGGCTCAGCAATCTTAGCCCTTACTATTTAATCCGCTGCTTTCGCCAACAGACGGGACTGCCGCCCCATCTTTATCAGCGGCAGGTGCGATTATTGAAAGCCAAGCAAGCCCTACAGACGTCGCAGCCGTTGTCAGCGATCGCTGTTGATGCTGGATTTTTTGATCAAAGCCATTTCACTCGCAGCTTTAAGCGGGTGTTTGGGGTGACGCCGGGTCAATATCGTCAGCGCAGTTCCGTACAATAATTTTCTTTCAGCCATTGATAACCTATTGCAGCTGCAGCAGTCTTCAGTTCGATTAGGACAAAGACGATGGAGGCTGCTTGCCATTGCACACCACTCAGCTCCGGTCAGATTACTTATCGCACCCATAGCAGCCGAAGGGACGATTAGGACGAGGCTGCGAGTTTAATTGCTTCCATAACCAGCATCCTAGGGAACTGGGTGCCGTGGGCAATTGGATTAGCACGACAGTATCGCTGGAGTGGCTGATGTAAGAGCAATCTGACTTGCATCCGCCGGAGCCTTAAACGAGTGGCCATATCTGTAAACGAGAGACTGCCGATGAGAATTCGATGGGCTTTAGCAATTTTGCAGGATTTTTCTATTTCAGCGGCGATCGCTGGATTTGTGAGTATATTGGTAGGCTACTTCAGTGCGGCCGTAATTGTATTTCAAGCCGCGCAGACACTGGGAGCCACTCAAGCAGAAATTGGCTCTTGGATGTGGGCCTTGGGGTTGGGCTTAGGGCTAACCACGATTTTGTTGTCGCTGCGATACCGGGCGCCTGTGGTAACGGCTTGGTCTACACCGGGAGCAGCCCTGTTAATTACGTCAGCTGCCAATGTTTCATTATCAGAGGGGGTTGGGGCTTTTTTGGTCTCGGCTGTGTTGATCAGCCTATGCGGCCTCAGCGGCTGGTTTGAGCGCGCGATGGGCCATATTCCCCTATCGATGGCTTCAGCCTTATTGGCTGGTGTGCTGCTCCGCTTTGGCCTTAACGTTTTTATCGCCATGGAAACTCAGTTCTGGATGGTTTTTGCAATGTTTTGCGCCTACCTAGTGGCCTATCGCTGGCTGACTCGCTATGCGGTGCTGATCGCGCTGATCTTGGGAGTAGGGATCGCAGCGTTTCAGGGAAACCTCCAGATAGCAGCCTTCAAGCTGGAGATAGCGACGCCGATACTAACGCGCCCTCAGTTTTCGCTATCAGCGATCGCAGGCATTGCCCTGCCTTTGTTTGCGGTGACAATGGCCTCGCAAAATATACCGGGAGTAGCAGTTCTGCGGGCATCTGGATATGAGCGCGTCCCCATTTCGCCTGTGATTAGCTGGACGGGGATCACCACAGTGATGTTAGCGCCTTTAGGCGCATTTGCCATCAATCTCGCAGCTATCACAGCCGCAATTTGTACCGGGTCAGCGGCCCACCCAGATCCCGATAGGCGATATATCGCAGCATTGACAGCAGGGGTGTGCTACATTTTCGTGGGTGTTTTTGGGGCTACCGTCGGAGCATTTTTTACCGCATTGCCCCAGGAATTGGTGCTTGCGATCGCAGGGCTAGCCTTACTCAGCACCATTGGGAAGGGTTTGGCAACGGCTTTGATCCATGACGCTGAGCGGGAATCGGCCCTAATTACGTTTCTGGTGACGGCATCTGGGGTAACGCTGTGGGGGATTGGCTCAGCTTTTTGGGGCCTGGTGGCTGGCGCACTTGTGATGGGCTTGATGCAGACAGAGCCGCTGAAATGGGGCCAGTAAGCTGTTCAATAAAGCTTAAGGGGGCGAAATGACCCTTAAGGGCTAAAAAAGAGATTAAAGGCCAAAATAGCAGTGGTAAAACCGCCAATTGCCATCAGCGCCATCGAAATCGATAAACTTAAGGAGCGCCCTGGCCTATAAACATAGTCGTCTCGGCGGATCAGCTGTAACTCTCGCCGATGCTCTAGCATGGCGGCAAATATGGCGTAGGTGCCAAGGGCAACAAAGCATAGCCCGACCACTCGCGACAGGCTCAGGGAGCTAGACGTCCCGCCCTGGGCTTGAACCACTGCGGCAACCACCTGATCAATTCCAAATCCAAAGCTGATCAGCGCTAGACAGGTACGCATCCAGGCCATCAGCGTGCGCTCGGCGGCGGCGCGGTTGCGGGCTTTGGCCAGTTCATTATTTAAATTGGGGCGCACCGTGTAGACTTCCTTCGGCGGGAGTTCGGGCGATCGCTTACTAAATTTACCCATGGTGAATCACTCAACATTGCTGTTTATTTGGGTCAGGCATTACTGAGCAGATGTGCAATCCCTTGCCCCTGAGACTTAAGACTTTTCGTGGGCGATCGCCAAAATTTTTTGCGCCACTGTTTCATCGACGGGCATCACCGACAGTCGGTTGCCGCGCTTGACCACCAGCAGTTCTTCAGGGGAAAAAGCTTCTTTTAAGGACTCCAAAGGAACGTAGTGCGCAAATGTTTCTTGATAGCCCACCGTCACCGTATGCCAGCGCGGTGCATCCGGGGTGGACTTGGGATCGTAATACTTGCTGTTACCGTCAAACTGGGTCGGATCGACCACATTTGCTTCCACAATTGTCATCAGGCCTGCAATACCCGGAGGCTTAGTATTGGAGTGGTAAAAAAAGGCCATATCGCCCTCGGCCATCTCTTTAAGAAAATTGCGGGCCTGATAGTTGCGAACTCCGTCCCAAATTTCGGTTTGATCCCGCTCTAAGTCCTTAATGCTGTACACATCCGGTTCAGATTTCATTAGCCAATAGCGCATCGTCGAAAAATTCCAGCGTCAAAGTTCTAAGGCATTGACACCGCTGGTGCTCAGGATGCCGAGCAGTGCCTGATGATCCGCACGGGTTGCCTGCAGTCGCGCGGTGCGCCCCACCTGTTTATGATCGGCTTCACCATAGGCCAAGTCAATATTCAACGGATCGGGGGGAAAATATGTCAGCTTATCTGCCCATTCAATCGCAAGAATACCCGGCTCGACTTCTGCCCCCTCCCAGTAAGTCTCTAAATAAAGACCGTTGATATCCTCAGTCTCTAAGCGATAAAGGTCAACGTGGTATAGGGGCAAACGACCGCTGAGATATTCGTTAATTAAGGTAAACGTAGGGCTGTCAATTGTTTCTGAAATGTTAAGCCCTTCCCCCAGTCCCTGGACAAAGGTGGTTTTACCGCTGCCGAGATCACCCTTGAGCAGTAGCACTGTGCTCGGTTCCAAAACGTTGCCTAACCACTCTCCCAATCGCTGAGTGCTCTCTGTGTCGGGCAGATTGACAGAAACAGTTGTTGTCAATTGCATACTTTCATCACGTCTTATCCTCATCGATTAGATGCCCCATTAGAAGAAATTAGGATTTAGCCAGAACAGCCCACTGCGAATTTCTGAATCACGAGCTGACGGTAGGTTATTTTATGATAGGTTAGCTCGTTTTCTTAGAATTATTGCTAACGAAAGTTAGCCAAATTGGCTGATCTCAGAGAGTTGAAGCATCTTATCTGCGTCAACCAGAAAGTCCCAGTGCTCGGTGAAGCAGCGTGATTCAGCTTTGCCGCTGACAACAAATCCTTTAGCGGAAACTTGAAAATTAACCAGCTTGGCTAGAATTTTAATTCTGATGATTTGGTGGTCTTCCTTAGATTTCAACGCGATAGGCACCATCTTAAGCAGCTCTGGCCTGTAGACGATATCAAAGCTGTTTGAGAAATTCTGCTTGAAAATTTGCTCCTGTGATGAATAGAAAAAGGGCGTTGTATAAGCTTGAATCTGTTCAAAATCTTTTCTGCTCCAGTCGCGCTGGTATCGCTGAAAGATGTCGTGAACCTGTTTGTCAAGCTCAGTTCTGTCGATAATAGATTGAAAATCAACCTCTGAAGACTCTTCAAAGTCTGTATCAACTCGCCAGATCTGACTATCATTTGCATATTTAAGAGAGTAAGCGTTTTTGAACGCCCCGTTGATAGAGCGAGTATATTCAATTAGCGCTAGATCTGTTGTAAACGGCTTATCTCGATAGCGAATAAAGTTAAAAATTTCCTGCGAGAAGAGAACTGGAAGTAGGACAACGGAGAGTATTAAGCCACTGAGAAGAACGCCAGGCAAGCTTTTTGAGGTCACACCAAACCCAGGGCTAATAGGATCTGAATATCCGCTGCTGAACCCGCCGCTGCTGCCACCGCCACCACCGGCCCGGGCATAGGCTGGCGGTACCTTTAGCATAAGGATGAGTAATAGGGCTAAAAAAGAGGTTCTTAACCAGCGGAAAATTTGAACAGCCTTTTTTATATTCAGGTGTTTAGTCATCGGGTTTTCAGTTAGTAGATTGCCCAATAGCCCTGTGCCTTGACGACATCTAGATGTCCGAGTTTTGCCTGAAAAAACTCCAGTTTGCAAATCGGATGTGGTTTGACATCAATTTTTCACTTCTTTGGGAAGATGTCTTTATTTTTAGGAAGAAGTTTCCATTTTGACGATGCCAAGGTCGTCGCCGCAACAAAAGTTAAACAAGGCTGATTTCCGCTGCGTGATAGCATCAGGCCAAAGCTTAAATAGCCTCGGATTAGCTTGCCGTGGGCGATCGCGCTCTTTATAAGCGCCGTTTTACACCAGTTTATAGCGATCAGGAGGAACATCAGATGGCAGCCAAAATGAGCGAAACCGAGCGAGTCTTTCTTGAAAAAGTCATGCGAAAAGCTAGCTTGCCTGACATCTACGATGCTCGGGACTTAACCATCGTGGTATTCCGCACCATGCGCGACCTGATGACGACCGAAGCCTCTGATCGCACCCAGGCGGCTTTCAAAAACGAAGAAATCGCCGATCTTTGGAAAGACGATAATCCTCTTGTGGCCTTGCTAGCCCGCTTTCGCCCCCCGCTCAAAATTGACACCGAAACTTTTCTGCGAAGAATTAAGCAAGAAGGCGGCGTACCGAAAGACGTCACTCCTGAGGCGGTGGTGGTGGCTGTCTTTTCCACTGCCCGTGACTCCCTCTCTGAGGAGCAGGCCGAAGAGGTGTCTGCGAGTCTGCCGGATGGATTAAAAGTGATGTGGGAGCAAGTTTAGCCGCAAAAAGCTTGGCCCAGTGACGGTGCATCAGCAATGAGGCTGTATTAGTCTGGAGTGCGCCACGATGATTTCATGCCTTGGCGGGATGGCAGCCCTCTGAAACACCATCAAACTGAAATTAATCGATGATGTTTCAAAAAGTTTATTTATGTCTGCCACAGAACCCCTGATGCGCTCAGCACTGATTGACTGTGCCAAATCGAACGCTAAGTTCGGCCTCGCTACCGCAGCTAAACACTGCGGCTATGGTGAAGAGATAGAACAATTTCAGGCCGCGCTGCGGTCTGCCTGTAAGGATATGGGGGTGGAGCCTCAATCTTTAAATGACCTGATGGTGCTCGAAGCCAAGCAAGGCCATAGCAGTGGTGCTGACTTCGGGATAGAAGTTGGCCCGGACAGCCCAGATAGCCTGTAAACAACTGGCGGAACGCTCCGCTGTGCCACTGCTGCTCGGCCGCTATGCAAGTCTAAGTGCTATAGTCTACCCGCAGAGCGGTAAGATTTGGTGTGCCCGAGTAAATTGCTATGTACTTGCAGCGCCTCCATCTGCAGCATTTCCGCAACTACCAAGCGCAGTGGGTAGACTTTCAAGCGCCCAAAACGATTTTGGTGGGCGACAACGCCCAGGGCAAATCTAATCTGTTAGAAGCAGTGGAGCTGCTGGCAACGCTCAAGTCTCATCGCACAAGCCGCGATCGCGATTTGATTCAAGATCAGGCTCAAACTGGGCAAATTAGCGCGACACTGAAGCGATCGCTGAGTGATGTAGACCTTTCGCTGGTGCTTAGAAACGGCAGCCGCCGCACCGCTGCGCTTAATGGAGAAAAGCTGCGTCGCCAGATGGACTTTTTAGGCACGCTTAATGCTGTTCAGTTCTCCAGCTTAGATTTAGAGCTGGTGCGGGGTGGTCCTGGCATGCGGCGGCTATGGCTTGATACGCTGCTGATTCAGCTTGAGCCCGTTTATGCCCATATTTTTGCTCAGTATAATCATGCTCTTAAGCAGCGCAACGCTCTGCTGCGGCACTCTAGCCTGGAGGGGGATAGAGCCAATATTGACCCGACCCAGCTTGCCCTTTGGGATGCTCAACTGGCTACTTTAGGAACACGGGTTATTCGGCGGCGATCGCGAGGGATTGACCGCTTAGCCCCCATTGCTAAGCACTGGCACTGCCTGATTAGCGGGCGCAGCGAAGTGTTAGACATTCGATATGCGCCAAATGTCCCAGTAGATTCTGATGATCCCTCAGTTGTACAGGGGGCATTTTTGGAGAAAATTCAGCAGCGGGCGATCGCTGAACAGCACCAGCACACTAGCTTAGTTGGCCCCCATCGAGACGACATTGACTTTTTAATCGACGATACTCCGGCTCGCCAGTATGGCTCTCAAGGGCAGCAGCGTACTTTAGTGCTGTCTCTAAAACTGGCAGAGCTAAAGCTTATTGAAGCCGTTGTGGGTGAACCGCCGCTGCTGCTGCTAGATGATGTGCTAGCAGAGCTAGATCTAAACCGCCAAAATCAGCTGCTAGATGCGATTCAAGAGCGCTTTCAAACATTGATTACCACTACGCATTTAGGCTCATTTGATGCCCAATGGCTAAATGCCTCTCAGGTCTTAACGGTCAAAGCCGGAGAAATTCTCACTCAAGCACCGGCACCTTGAGCCTGACAAATAATCGTGAGTCTGGAATCAACGACATAGTTATAAGAGGCTGTATGAAAAACCGAAACTGACGTAGAAAAGCTCACACGGTTAGGCTGAAGTTGATAAACAAACAGCACCGTGGGAGCCATGACTAAAGCATACACAAGCAACCTGACTCGCGAACAGTTCGAGCTGATAGAGCCGCTGATTCCGCCTGCAAAACCGGGTGAACGACCGCGCTCAGTAGAGATGTGGGCGCTCATCAACGCAATTTTGTACGTGGTAACTCAAGAGTGCAAGTGGCGCGATATTCAGGCGACCTGCCGCCGTGGTCAACGGTGTACACCTACTTCCGCAACTGGCGCATCGACGGCACTTGAATAGCGATTCATGACCGGTTGCGCGGCTGGGTCAGAGCCGACAGTGGCAGGCCAGAGAGCCCCACTGAGGCAGTCATCGACAGCCAAAGCCTCAAGAATGATTTACATCTCGATGATTCGGCTGATGGTGAGGCGATTGGCGTAGCAGAAATCATGCGCTAGCACTTCTCATACAGCCTCTAAAAGGCCAAAGCCGCTACTTTAAAGGTCTAAATATTAAGGTCTAAATATTTTGGAGAAACCAAACATTTTCCGTCGCCTTAACTTTCCCTTTTAATCCACCCGGCATGTCCGTGCTTTCTGTAAGCGTCAAATCATAATCGCTGCCATAGTGCTGTTTAATTTCTGCTTGACTAACTGAAAACGGTGGCCCGTCCATCAAGGTTTGATCGTACTCAAAGCTGATAATCAACTGCGGGGCCGTATGGGTAATCTGTTTTAGATGCATCGTGTAGCGATCGCGCACAGTTCGAGGCAGCGCCACGATGGCAGCTCTATCGTAGATGCCGTCGATTGAGCCCAGGATCTCCCTAGATAAATTAAAAATATCGCCGACAAAGATGTCGATAGCGTCGGCACTGTAATGTTTAAGCTTGCCCACCTCAGATACCGTAGGCGCTAACTTAAGTTCGTCAAAGAGTTGTTCAATAGCAATTTGGCTGAGTTCTGCCCCGGCAACGCGACATCCATTAGCGAGTAGCCAATGAATATCAAGGGTTTTTCCGCATAGTGGAAGAAAGATGCGATCGCCCTTCGATCTAACAAGCTTTTTGAAGGATTTGACCAGTAGAGGATGGGCTTCACTTTTGTGAAAAGCAATTTTATTTTGTTCCCATCTTTGATGCCAAAATTCTGCTTCCATAGCAATCCCTTAAAAGAGTTAACAGACGCTCAACTAACCTTCTTTTTCAATTTTACTGCCTGGCTCATTTGACTGTTCTGCTAACGGATCGGGAGGTTCCTGTTGAGATAGGGGGATTCTGATCAAAAACTGGGTGCCTCGTCCCGGTGTAGAGATGCACTTTAGCTCGCCTCCGTGATGCTCTGTGATGATTTGGTAAGTAATCGACATGCCCAGTCCCGTTCCCTTGCCCACGGGCTTAGTGGTAAAAAACGGATCGAGCATTCGCCGCTGCACCTCTTCCGGGATGCCTACACCGTTATCGGAAATGCGAACAAGCACCGTCTCACCGTCTCGCCCCAGTTCTGTAGCAAGGGTCAGTTGCGGCACCCACAGAATGCTGGCTCGAGAATCGGCCTTTTCGTCAATGGCGTCAATGGCGTTGACGATCAAATTCATAAATACCTGGTTTAAGCGGCTGGCGTAGCACTTTACCAACGGTAAATTGCCGTAATTTTTCACCAAACGGACTTCACTGCGGTGGACCGTCTCTTTAATCCGGCTCCCCAAAATCGTTAGAGTGCTTTCAATGCCTTCGTGAATATCAACCGTCTTTAGCTCCGCACCGCCCAGCCGCGAAAAATCCTTTAGGGATTTAACAATTTCTGTAATCCGCTCGGTGCCGCCGCGCATGGACTGCATCAGCTTTTGCAAATCCTCTTGCAGATAGTCAAAATCCAAGTCATTTAGTAACCGCTCAATATTTTGGGAATGCTCCGGATACTC
>JBCDFX010000136.1:0-9609 GCA_039177155.1 Cyanobacteria bacterium P01_H01_bin.119 | reverse complement strand
TTGGCTAGGGATGCACCCAGTTTGGGCGGTAAATCTGGGAATAAGCTGGCTGCGCTTGAAATCAAAGTTACTTTTTTATCCGGCATGGCATGGGCGATTTCACCAGCCAGTTCCGTTCCGACTGCACCCGCGCCAACAATCGCAACTGTATTTGCCGCCTGAAGTTTTTGATAGACGTCGCGATGGGCAGCCCGAAAAGCCTCGATATCGTCCCCCTCAGGCTTAAAGACAATGCCATTCCAAGATCCGGTGGCGACAACAATATAGTCTGCATCCAAGTGGTCTCCACTGGAGAGGGTGACGCCCGTATCTTCAATCGACACAGCCCGGTCCTGAACAACGCGTCCCTTTGAGAGCAGCTTTTCGTAAGGCATCAGCGCACTTTCAAGGATGCTTGGCTCGACCAGCGCCCTGATCATAGCGGGCGCATGAACAAATGCCTGGCGCGGTTCAACCAGGGTGACGTTCATCGCGGACTCTAGAGCCTTGGCCAGCTCGATACCTAGGTAACCGCCACCGACAATAATCAGAGTTTTGTCCAACGTTTTGGGCTCCTACTTACTGAATAGTTGAGGGTAGCCATTTAGCCACCCACTCGGAAGGAGGATATCCGGGCCAATGACAAACCGCAGTTTTCATGGACTCCAGGGCATATCCGGCTTCGGCGTAGCGGCCGATATGAGCGCAATCCGCATTGTCCTGCCAGAGCCAACCGTAGCCAAGGAACTCCAGCCGGAACAGGCTAACAATCCAAAAAATATCTGCCAGCGTAAAGCGATCGCCAAAGCACCAAGGTCCATCACTAGCGGCCAGAGTTTCACCAAATTCAACAATTAACCGCTCCGTTTCAGCAATTACCGTTCGCATGCGCTCAGGGGTGCCCACAAAGACTTGACCCGCCTTTTCTTTAGTAATCTTTGCCTCATAGGCCGCATCAAGCCTTGCATCCTGCCCCTGAACGGTTTCCCACGCTGCATTTAGAGCCGCAACTTTAAGTTCATGCACCGTCGCCATGGCTTGCTGCAACAGAAGTGGACGCTGATCATTGTCTGGATTAGCCCCGTAAAGTAGAGCTACATGGGGAAAACGGTCGACGGTGTCTAGCTGCGCCAGCACCTGGGCCTTGATATCTGGGGGCAAAAGATCATCGCCATCTAGATGCTCGCAAAGGTAAAGACAAATTAGCCGAGAGTCTGCAATGATGGCATTTTTTTCGACGTCCACTAGAGTGGGCACAACCAATGCGTCAAACCCGGATGCTTGAACGCTGCTGCCGCCGGAGTAACCGCTGGAAAGATCCGCCTGCTGAGCAATATCCGACGCTAGACGCAGGCGAACATAAGCTGGGCTGTAGTTTTCTTGCTCTGGATAGGTGATTTTTACGTCATGGGAAATGTAAGGCAAGCCTTTTTGAGCCAGGGTCATCCGCACCTTGTTGGAACAAATTGACATGCCTGCACTGTAAAGTTCAAAGCGAGGGGCATCTTCAGATTTGGCAATCTGTGTTGGTAGAGGATGGGCTTGAGTGATAAACGTACGCCGTTCTTGAGGCACCACGGTCTCGCGGGCGCTACTGATAATCGCAGCAGTGTTGAGAGGAAGATTTTGCATGTAAGCTACGTTCAAATCCATAGAGTGTGAAACGCCTATGCAATAATTGCCTGGCATTGTCCTAAAAAGAGCGTGGAAATATAAGGGTTATGGATGCCGAAAAAGGAACTATTAGCGCCAATTTCGGCGTCCAAATCAAATAAAATTTCCCGCTGGTCAACATTGCGAATCAGGCTTTGCACCCAGCCAACGGCAACCAGCCGCTGACCGTTAACCACGGGATCGACACGGTGTAGCGTATAAGAAACTTACCGAGCCCGGTGAGAGAGGAGCCATAAACTCAGAGCCTTAATCGGCTATCTTAGCCGCACGGGTGTCAAACTTACTCAACACCAGATTAAGGCATTAAATTCACGATTTATTGTAGCTGTGCCCATTCTTCAGGCAGCACGTTGGTCACCAGTTCAAAGCTGCCATTGCCGTAGGGGTCAACATATAGGACAGACTTTGAGGGGCCGGATAGATACCAATGGCGACCTCAAAAGTGTCATCGTGACCTACAAAAATCGTATTTTGCCCCGATTCGGGTGCCGCGGAAACGGCATCTCCTATCGAAATTGTCAAAGTCTCAAACGCTTCACCAGTTGACAGCTTGCCCTGTCAGGCTTCTGTGCTTAACCGATGACACGCCTTATCGATCGCGCTTTGGCAGTCGAGACACCGCCGGGCAGTGAGCTAGATACCATCGCCAAGGCCAGTCTTTTGCTTTAGTTAGGCCAATGCGAGTCGTTTGTTGTAGCCAACCGGGATAGCGCTGCAGCTGCTGTGCCAAGTCTGCAGAGCGAGGGGCGATCCATAGGTCATTACCCGCACTAAAAGGTAAGCCATCGAGAGATCGATCAATCTCTAAGGCGCGGCACAGCCTGCCTGGGCCAGCGGCAACCTGATGATCATGGCGAACCCTCCCACGATTAATCCACTGGGGAACGCAGGGCAGCCAAAGGGCGCGAATCAACACCGCACTGGCGATACCGGGGCGATCGCACACGACATTTAAGCAGTAGTAGCGACCGTAAATAAAATAAACATAGCTAACACCGGCTGGCCCAAACATAACGGCATTTCGGGCCGTTTTACCTCGAAAGCCATGACAGGCCGGATCGGTTGGCCCATAGGCTTCTGTTTCCACAATTAAGCCTTGCAGGGTTTTGCCCTGGGCAAGCTGCCGCACGAGCCGGCAGCCGACAAGCTCAGGAGCGACCATTTCAGCCGGTCTGGCAAACCAGGAGGGCGCGATCGCCTTTAAAGGTTGAACGGGTAAAACTGGATGCTGATTGGATAAAACTGAATGCTGATTGGATAAGACTGAATGCTGATCGGATAAGACTGGCGGCAGTGGAAAAACGTTAATGGACACCCGAAATATTAATAGACACCAAGGTTTCGCTGCAATCGCAATATCGATTGCTAGGATAATTTTCATCAATAGAAAGATCAAATTTTCACTCTGGAACCTTTTTTATGGAAACTAAAGTCATTCTGGTTGCGCTTTCCGTCGTCTTTACCGTTGCCTGCCTATTTTTCGGTACCCGCAATGGCTTTTATGACAGCGATAACTACCACGGCAACGGCTCTGCTCATTAATTTGCTTGACGGAGGCAGCCGCCAGTACCGATACAAAAGTGCTGCAGCAGCACTTTAAATTTTTAATTATTTTTGGATAATTTAGTGCTGCTCTTCTACAGCTGCTGGAATACAGCTGCTGGAACGCTTTTGAGCCCAGCTGATAGCGCGCCCCATAAGCCATAAATTTTCGGCTTAATTTTTTGTAGGATAGGGGTGGAAAGTTTGTCCTAGACGGTGCTGGGCACTGCTCTAGTGCATAGGTTTTGCATGGCGCGCTGTCAGGCTGACAGCGCTCGACATTAGCAGTCAGATCGGGTCAGTCAAGTTCGGTGAATGAATTATCCTGCCTCCCCTATGGTGTTGGCCACAGGGACGAGGGGATTTGCTTAGAAATGCGGTTGGGTCACTACCGAGTGCTGTTGGACTGCGGTTTAGCAGTATCTGACGTCAAAGATATTGATCCTGCAGCGGGGGCAGTGGATTTTGTTCTATGTAGCCACGCCCACAGCGACCACGGACGGGGGCTATGGGCTTTTCATCAGCGTTTTCCCAAGGTGCCAATTTACGCTAGCGAGGCAACGGCAAAGCTCTTACCGCTTAACTGGCTGAATGAACCTGAAGCTCAAAGCGTATCTTTCTGCCAAGGGTTGCCCTGGCGATCGCCTATCCCTCTAGCGGAAAATCTAACGGCTGAGCTGTGGCCAGCGGGCCATCTACCGGGCGCAACCTGCTTTGTTCTCAGTTATGCTGCGCCAGAGCGCACGTACCGGGTGGTTTACACAGGGGACTTTTTTTTGTCCAACGCGCGTCTGGTGGATGGGCTGCCCCTCAATGACCTGCGGGGGCTGCATCCAGATGTGCTGCTGCTGGAGGGCAGCTACGGTATTCGCCGCTATCCCCATCGCCGACAGCAGGAAAATCAACTGGCCGAACGCATCAATCGGGCGATCGCTGATCAAAAAAACGTTATTTTACCCACCCCTGCCCTAGGACTCGGCCAGGAACTGCTGATGTTTTTGCGAAGCCATCATCAGTTTACCGGGCGCAAGATTGATATTTGGGTCGATAAAACCGTTGCCGCAGGCTGTGACGCCTACCTAGACTTGCTCCCCCATTTGCCCAACAGCGTGCAAAACTTTGCTCAGCACCAGCCGCTGTTTTGGGATGAGCGGGTCTTTCCTCGGGTGCGGCGACTACCTCCAGAAGGGCTGGCTGCCGTTCGCTTTCCGGCCATCGTGATTGCTCACCGCACCCCCGACTTAGGTCAGCAGCTTGCCGAAGCTGCCCATCCTTGGATGGCATTTTTCCCCAGTGAAGTTCAACTGCCTCCAGCAACTCAACCCGTTTACGAAAGCCAGCCTGATGAACTGAAGAATCGCGCTACGAGCAGTGATCCACCGTCAAGGGAGCCGGCTGCCCTAGCTTCAACTATGTGGCAACGGCTCTCTCAGGCATTGACGGCCCAAAGTATCGGGGTTGAACCCTATATGCTTACTCTGCACTGTGACGGCGTTGGAACGACCCAGCTAATTCATAATTTACGGCCCCAGCACGTCGTGCTTGTTCACGGGAGTCCGGCTCACCTGGCCGATCTTGCTGGCCTGGAAGAGCTGCAAAGTCGATATCAGCTTCATCTGCCGTCTCCGGGCCATTTGGTGGAGTTACCTATCGGCGAAACCTTTATCCAGCCCGAAGCCCCTAATCAAAGCTACGAAGGTGAACTCTCCGAGACCCCATCGGGTATTTACCTGATGCTGCCGCCTGCGCTGGCCCAGAGCGAATCCTGGAAGACTTTAGCAGAAACTGGTGTGATCGAGGCCCAGTGGCAGGGCAATGAGCTAATTATCCGAGGCATTAGTCAAGATGAACTGATGAATCTAGCCGACTCTGCTCCGCCTGAAGGTTAGCGCGGCTTACCCTTTTCGTAGGCCGGTATACCTGCACACGCAAATTTACTGCCACCAATCTTTAATAATCATTTACAATTGTAAATGTAGATTTGATTAGATTGCTTACCGCACCTGGTATCGCTGGCGTGGTTGATATAACAGTAATCTGACCCGCAGCCCGTCTGAACCTTTCGGCGGATTGCTATACGTATAGACTGAGAGCGCAGATTTTTGGTTAAGGTTAATGCCCCTCCAGGACAGTTTCAAGGTTGGTCACTTGGCGATCGCAGTCCTGCTGTTATTAAGTCCGTTATGCCCTTTTGGGCATGGTTCTATCAGAACTATTTCTGGGTAAAAAGTGACGGCTGGGAACACATTCCGGCTGAGCAAGCGTCGCTATTTGTCGGCAGCCACAATGGCGGTCTGGCATCGCCCGATATGCATATGGCGATCTACGACTGGTACCGCCACCAAGGGGTTGAGAAATCCGTTTACGGGCTGGCCCATCCCAGCATTTGGAAGACCTTTCCAGGATTGTGTAAGGTATTGACCCAGGTTGGGGGTATCCGTGCCCACCCGAGGATGGCGATCGCGGCTTTGGAATCAGGCGCAAATGTGCTGGTTTACCCTGGCGGCGCGAAAGATACTTTTCGGCCCCATTCTCAACGCGATCGGATTAAATTTGCCAACCGCCAGGGCTTTATTAAACTTGCTTTGCGTCAGCATGTGCCCATCGTGCCGATCATTTCCTGGGGAGCTCACGATACCCTATGGGTTATGGCTGATTTGTACGATCAGATAAAGCGACTGCATCAGTTGGGAATGCCCTGGCCTTTAGGTATTGATCCAGAGGTGTTTCCAATTTATCTGGGGCTGCCCTGGGGATTGGCAATTGGCCCGTGGCCTAATCTGCCCCTGCCCGCCCCGATTTATTTGCGTATTTGTCCTCCCATTTGGTTTGAAGCGTACGGACGCCACACCCTCGACAATCAAGCCTATATTGACGAGTGCTACAGCACTGTAGAAACTAAAATGCAGCTTGCTTTAGATACGTTGATCAGCGAGGTTGAGGGATGAAATGGCGCTGGGGGGCAATGCTAATTGCCGTCCTGCTGCTGCTGGGTATTGCCGGGCGCTTTACTAACTTGGCCCATAAGCTCTACTGGCATGATGAAGCCTACACCACCTTTCGCGCCGCTGGATATTTTGCGTCAGAAATTGTAGCGGATGCCTTTCAAGGCACCCTGATTTCGCCGGAGACTCTGCAATCCTTTCAGCAGCTTAAGCCCGATAGCACCTTTGGAGACACTCTTGGCTCTCTCGTCGCAGAAGATCCCCAGCATCCGCCGCTGTATTTTTTGCTGGCGCGGGGATGGATGTTGGCTCTGGGGCAAGGCGTCGTTATCGCCCGGATTTTACCGGTGCTGATTAGTCTGCTAAGTTTGCCCCTGATGTTTTTATGGGGGCGATCGCTGGCTGGAACTGCCGCTGCTGTATGGGCAACGGTAATGATTGCCCTGTCGCCGTTTGATATTTTGTATGCTCAAACCAATCGTCAGTACAGTTTGCTGACCGTATGGGCGATCGCGTCCCACTGGCGACTGGTGTGCGCCCTGCAGCGACCCACTGGGACAAACTGGGGCTGGTACATTTTGGTCAGTACCTTGGGACTCTACACCCATCCCTTATTTGCGATTATTTTGATTACCCAGGGCATCTATATTTTGATCGCCTGCTGGCTAAACCAGCGTTCTCCTTCAGCCTCCGGCAGCACCCGGATTCCAAAACCGCAAATTTTACCTGCGATCGCTGCGTTGGCCACCATTGCAGTGCTGTACGCCCCCTGGATTTGGGTAATGGCCCAAAATCGCCAAACCCTGCAGCTCGCCACAGGATGGATTCAGCAATCGATTCCGCCGCAGGTCTTGGTTAAGCAATGGATACGAAACTTTGGCGCACTCTGGGTCGATATCGATTTTGATCTGACGACCCTAGAGGTGGGTTGGGTAGGGCTTGGATTGAAGCTGATGGCGCTGCTGGTGGTTCCCCTGGCGCTGTGGACGACCTGGCAGCGACTACCCCGGACGTTAGCGCTGTATCTAAACGCAATTATCTGGGTGCCGTTTTTGCTATTGGCGGTGCCCGATGTTCTTACCGGCGGGGTGCGATCGGCGATCGCCCGGTATGTGCTGCCTATTATGCCTGGCTTACAGCTCTTAATTGGCATCTGGCTCAGCCAGCAAATTCGGCTCGATAAACCCCTTTGGCGCATTGGGCTGCCGCTGCTGCTAACGGGCGCGGTTGTATCTAATGTGGTCAGCCTGCCGCCAGAAACCTGGTGGAACAAAGAACCCAGTTTTTATGTTGCCGCCGTTGCCCAGCAAATCAATCAGTTTGAGCACCCCTTACTGGTCAGCGATCAAGGTCCTCAATATACCAACTTCGGCAATTTGCTCTCCCTGAGCTATCGTCTCGATTCAGCGGTGAGTTTGTTGCTCAATTGGCAAGCCACTAATATTAGCGCCTTAGCAGACTGGCCCCGCGATCGCCCTGCCTTGGCCTATGAGCCCTCCGTAGACTTAGCCGCTGCTTTAGAGAATCAAGGTTGGCAACTGGTCCCTATTTTTGCTGATGTCCAGCCCGCAGGTTCTGCGCTTTTCGAGCTAAAGCGGTAACAAAACAGACTCACTACTTAACTTTCAGCCTCCCAACCAAGTTCTCACACAGGCAGCATGTAGTGAGTTGAACAGCGCTCACTCACTGCATATAGCGTTCAGTGACAAAAAAAATAAAAATCAGTGATCCTTTTCTGCAAATTGCGGTTAATCTTTCGGAATCGCAGAGTGACGCTTTGTACAACCTATTAACCCGTCCAGTGCAGCGACATATAAACCTATGTTCGAACCAATTCTTGCTGGCATTATTTTATTTGTGCTGTTTGTCTTCTCCACAGATATTGCTTCTGCGGGCAAAGGCAAGCCTGACTGGGTACCCTTTTTTATTCCCAAGTGGTTATTTTCACCAGAAAAAGAGAAGCCTACTTTAGATCAGAAGTTTGGTGAAGCAGTAAGAAAGACCATCACTCAAGCCATCAAGGATGCAGATGGTGACGGCAAGGGCTGAAGATGGCTCGTTGTGGATAATACCCTTCTGCTTATCGCGCCGGGCAAGGTACCGGGACAAAACTCGAATGAGTACCAAGAGCTAAAGCTGAAGGGGATTTGACAAACCTAAGGGCGAGGCGGTGAGCTAGGAATTACCACACCCCTACCATCGACCGCCTCATGGATGAGATTACCCGAATTCAAGCTGCTCTACGACCCCACCTGCCTTGGCACGGTGCTCGAGTGAGGTTTCTAGCGCTCTTTCTAGTGGCGTTGTTTCGCCTCGAGAAGGTGAACCTGGATAAACTGGCCAGCGTCTTTGCCAACCAGGCGCAGAGTGCCTCCAACTACAAACGCCTAACCCGCTTCTTTCGCGACTTTGCCGTTGACTTCGATGTGATTGCGCGAGCGGTGGTGAGTTGGAGTCAGATTCCTGAGCCCTGGACGTTGAGTCTAGACCGTACGAACTGGTGCCTCGGCACGCTCAACATCAATATCTTGATGCTCGGGATTGTTCACCAGGGCGTGGCCTTCCCCGTGATGTGGACGATGCTCGACAAGCGCGGCAACAGCAACAGTGACGAGCGCATAGAGCTAATGGAACGCTTTAAGCGAGTCTTTCCCGAGGCCAAGCTCCATTGTCTGACCGGCGACCGAGAGTTTGTGGGTAAAGAGTGGTGTAGCTTCTTGCTGCTGCCAGAGGCGATACCCTTTCGGTTGAGGCTTAGGCACAGTGACCGCATCAGCTCTCGTTCGGGCAAGCACCGCCAACGGGGCGAGCGAGTCTTTGCCAATCTGACGGTGGGTGAGCAGCGGCTCCTCTCAGGCAAACGGTGGGTCTGGGGTTGCCGGGTCTACGTCGTCGCCACCCGCCTTGAGGATGGCGAGCTTCTGATAATTGCGACCAACCATTGCCCAAAGACGGCACTGGCGGATTACCGTTTACGATGGGGCATTGAGACCCTCTTCGCCGCGCTAAAGACCCGAGGCTTCAACCTTGAATCGACCCATTTTTGCCACGCCGAACGCCTCAGTAAGTTAATCGCGCTGCTCGCGTTGGCGTTCTGCTGGGCCATGCTCACCGGGCTCTGGCAACACCACCAGCAGCCGATTCCCCTGAAGGCTCATGGTCGCAGGGCCAAAAGTCTCTTCCGGCTGGGCTGTGACTTTCTACGCCGCATCTGCTGCGATCTCACATTGCGCCACACTGAGTTCAATCAGGCGTTACAACTTTTGTCCCTGTACTGAGAAATCGCATACCCTCGTTTGCCAGCAAGCAAAGCAGTGGCAGCACCGATACCACGACTTCCTCCTGTAACGATCAAAACTTTTTTCATTTTTTGATGCGCTATTGACTACACTATTGCCGTGATACAGGGGGAGTTCAACCAGGATAAATCTGGATTAACGTACAGCTTCAGCATCTGCCGACACTTCTG
>JBCDFX010000135.1:0-9722 GCA_039177155.1 Cyanobacteria bacterium P01_H01_bin.119 | reverse complement strand
TGGATGCGATGCTGATTGGGCTCACTACTCTAGGGCTGGTCGGATTTAGCGTCTGGTTCCGTGGTCAACTGCCGCGCTGGGTCCCGTGGGCGGCGGGAGGTGCCCTGGTGCTGATTGGCGTTCAGGGACTGCTGGGCGGTTTGACGGTCACCGAACTGCTGCGCTTTGACATTGTCACGGCCCATTTGGGAACGGCGCTGCTGTATTTCAGCGTGCTGTTAGTTATGGGAGTGGCGCTGCTGCCCGGTGAGCGTTTGGCCTTTAGCGGTAACGTGGGGCGTCTGCCCTGGCTAGGGGCGATCGCGGCTTTTCTGGTCTATTTTCAGAGCCTGCTGGGGGGGCTGGTTGGCTCCCGCTGGGCGGCTCACCAATGCTTTGGGTTAAACCAGCTCTGCGCGGTAATGAACAGCCATCTAATCGGGGTAGTTCCTGCAACGGCAGCAACCCTTTGGCTGGTTTGGCGGGCCTGGCAAATGCCGGCACTGAGCGGGGCTCTGCGACAGCTGGCAACGGCGGCGGGGGCTCTAGTTGCTCTGCAGGTTTTGCTGGGGATCGCAACGTTTAAACTACACCTCCAGGTTGAGCCCCTAACGGTGAGCCACCAGACCTTTGGGGCGCTGCTGCTGGGCTGCTTAGTGTGCTTCTCAGCTCTAGCCTTTCGCGATCGCGCCCGGGCTGCAGAAGCCAATCTTTCTGCCGTTTCTGCCGACTACGACACAGCCTGATCTGCCTTCTTGGGAGGTTAGCAGTTATCTAGCCGGGACCATAACTGTTTTTTGCGCTTCAGCCTCTCCACCCCTCAACAATTATCGATAGGATCTTCTCTTATGCAACCGACCACCACCTGGTCTTCTGCTCATCACCACGACTCTTTTAAGCAGGTTTTGCAGAGCTATCTTCAGCTCACCAAGCCGCGTATCATTCCTCTGCTGCTGATTGAAACCGCTGGCAGCATGTGGATTGCCGCCAAGGGCCACGTCGATCCCGTGCTGTTGATCGTCACCCTTGTGACAGGAGCGCTGGCGGCGGCATCGGCTCAAGTGATCAACTGCGTTTACGATCGCGATATCGATTACGATATGGAGCGCACCCGCCACCGTCCTCTGCCGTCGGGCCGAGTCAAAGTGCGGGACGCCCTAATCTTTTCGGCGCTGCTGGCGATCGCATCTTTTGGACTGCAGGCTTGGGTAGCCAACCTGCTGAGCGCCTGCTTGTCTATGGTGGGAATTGCTCTCTATGTGGGCGTTTACACCCACTGGCTCAAGCGCACCTCGACTCAAAATATCGTCATTGGCGGTGCTGCGGGCGCTATTCCTCCCCTAGTGGGCTGGGCTGCTGTAACCGGAGAACTGAGCTGGGCCGCCTGGGTGATTTTTGCCATTGTGTTTATTTGGACACCGCCCCACTTTTGGGGTCTGGCGATGGTGATCCAAGAGGACTACGCCAAAGTGGGCATTCCCATGCTGCCCGTGGTCGTTGGCAATGAGAAAACTGCCCAGCAGATTTGGTGGTATAGCCTGCTGCTGGTGCCCACAACGCTGCTGCTGGTCTATCCTCTGGGGGTCGTTGGGGGCATATACGCCGCGGCGGCGAGCGCCTTGGGATATGTCTTTCTTAAAAAAGCCTGGACGCTGCTGCAAGCGCCCGACGACAAAGATTTGGCGCGGGGACTGTTTAAATACTCCATTTTTTATATGATGCTGCTCTCCGCAGGCATGGTGGTCGATCAACTGCCCTGGATACAGCAAATCAGTCTGGCTTTGGGCGATCGCGTTATGATGCTGCTCTCTGCAATCCCGATGGTTGCGGCAGCGCTGGGCTAGGGCATGTTATCCACTCATCTTAAAAACTTCTCTAAAGGCTTTGACGTTTAGATGATGACAGCCCGGTCCACTCCAGCTAAAGTTCCATTGCTTCGTTAAGATCAAAGCAGACAACTGTGTTTCGACGGTGACATCAGCAGAGGTTAGGCAATGCCTCCCGCAGTTCTAATTGAAAAACTCAAGAAAAGCTATGGCTCCGTGGTCGCGGTCAAAGATGTTTCTTTGATCATTGAGCCGGGAGAAATTTTTGGGCTACTTGGCCCCAATGGTGCCGGTAAAACCACCACCATTCGCTGCCTGTGCACCCTGACTCGACCCGACCAAGGCAGGATCGAAGTCAATAATATTTCGGTGTTGGATAATCCTAAGGCGGCCCGTCAGTGCCTAGGATATATTGCCCAAGAGGTGGCCTTAGATAAAATGCTGACCGGGCGGGAGATGCTCCAACTACAGGCAGATTTGTATCACATTCCCAGAAAAGTTGCCCGCGATCGCATTGATCAGATGCTGGATCTGCTAGATCTCACCGACTATGCCGAGCAAAAAACGGGCACTTACTCCGGCGGTCTTAAAAAAAGACTGGATTTGGCGGCAGGGCTGCTGCACCAGCCCGATGTGCTGGTGCTAGATGAACCGACGGTGGGCCTTGATATTGAAAGTCGCTCGGCCGTTTGGCGGTTTATGCGTGAGCTAAAGGCTGCGGGGACGACGGTTTTGCTAACCAGCCATTATTTAGAAGAAGTAGATGCTTTGAGCGATCGCGTTGCGATTATCGATGGGGGCGAAGTGATTGCCCGCGGCACGCCCAGCGAGCTGAAAGATCAGGTGGGCGGCGATCGCATTACCCTACGCATTCGCGAGTTTACGCCCCATGAAGAAGCCACCAGCGCTCAAAGCCTGCTCTCTAAACTACCTTTTGTCCAAGAAGTAATCGTTAATACAGCCCAGGGAAATTCACTTAACCTAGTAATAGAAGCTAAACCTGACGCGCTGACGGCGGTGCAGCAGGCTCTCCAGTCTGCCGGATTGCCAACCTTTGGGATTTCCCAGTCGCGCCCTAGCCTAGATGATGTCTACCTTGCGGCCACGGGACGCACCCTGATGGATGCAGAGCTGGCGGCTGTGGGTAGCCGGGATCTTAAAGCCGAGCGCAAGCAGAGTATGAAGGGCAGCTAGTTTGAGTTTGTCCGAGCTGTTTTCCTATGCGACCGTTCTTACACGCCTCTTGAACCCAACGAACTGACCTGTCGATACTGGAAGGTATTGCTATGAGCCGCACCCTTACCCCCCCCAAGCCTGAATCCTCCAATCCTCAAGCTTCGGATTTGGCCATTACTAACGAGCAGCTCCAGCAGTGGAAAGCCGGAGCCGATCTAAGCGCGATCGCGGCCAATCCCCCCGGACTTTTCTCCGGTGAATTTTTGCAGGAAACCCTGGCTCTAACTCGCCGCCTATTTATTCAGCTTCAGCGGCGTCCGTCTACGCTAGTGGCCGGCATTATCCAGCCGCTGATGTGGCTAATTCTATTCGGGGCCCTGTTTCAAAATGTGCCCTCTGACCTGTTTGGCGACCAGGTAAACTATGGTCAGTTTTTAGGGGCCGGTATTGTTGTATTTACGGCCTTTGGCGGTGCCCTTAATGCTGGGCTACCCGTGATGTTTGACCGGGAGTTTGGCTTTTTGAATCGGCTGCTGGTAGCTCCCCTGGCGTCGCGATTTTCCATTGTGGTGGCTTCAGCCCTGTTTATTGCCGCCATGAGCTTTGTGCAAACGGCTTCCATTGTGCTGCTGGGTGTTTTCCTGGGTGCAGGATTGCCGGGGCCGGCCGGACTGGGGCTGATGGCGCTAATTATCTTTACCCTGGTGCTCGGCGTGACGGCCCTGAGTTTAGGACTAGCTTTTGCTCTGCCAGGGCATATTGAGCTGCTAGCGGTGATTTTTGTCACCAATTTGCCGCTGCTGTTTGCCAGCACTGCCCTGGTTCCCCTCAGCTTTATGCCCAAGTGGCTGCAGGTGGTTGCCAGCGTTAATCCCCTTAGCTATGCGATTGAACCGATTCGCTACCTGTATCTCCACCCCGACTGGAGCTTGGGCAGCATTGTATTAGAAGCGCCCTGGGCAAATATTACCCTTGGCACCGCATTAGGGCTATTAGTTGGCTTTAGCGCTTTAGTGCTGGTGCTGGTGCAGCCCCTGCTGCGTCGCCGGATTGTTTAGCCGCTCTTAGTCTACCCCTGCTGCAAGATAGACGCTTTAGATGGCGTGTCGCAGAATGTGAAAGATTGGGAGCAATCTAGGATCCATTTCGTCAAGATAGGAGTATCCTATGGGCGTTATCGGCAGCATATTCCGAATTCTACAGGCGATTTTCACAGGCGATTGAGGCGTTTTGAGTAAACGGCTGATGATTTAGGATGTGCTAGCGTTAGGATATCGATTAATTTTCTTTACACAGGAACTTGTTATGGCAAGGTTGACCTCGACTCTCAAACTCTCTGCACTGGTGCTGAGCCTGGGCGTTTTGAGCCTGTCCGCCACCGCCCAAGCTCAATCGACCAGCGCTGATCCGCTTCAGACCCGCGATAATGCTCCTGTAGGCGGTGGCTCAGAAAACGTGCTGACCAATCCCTTCGATCTATTTCATGAGGCTGTGCTCTCCGGCGGCACAAATCGCGACCAGTACCGAGAGCAAAGCGCGGAGCAAATTGATGAAGCCGCTGCCGAATTTCGCCAGCAAAATGGTGTAGGCCAGCAGCCCTTTGGATTTGAGTATGAATCGGCTCCAGATAACGCAGTGGAAGCTGGCGTTATCGACGGTGAGTAGTTTAGTCACTCCTCCTGAACCGACAACTTTGTCAGTTGAAGCCCTTCGTCAACCGGGGCTTCGTCGAGATGGAGAGTGACTTGCATAATTATCTGTAGCGTCAGTCAGATTGCTCACAGCGCCGAGTATTTCTAAAGCGGAATGCCACACCTTAGCAATCGCCTCCCCTTTGTGCTGTGCGCCACTTTGGTGCAAAGTCCAGCTAATCTGGGGTCGCTGTGTCGAACCGCTGAGATTTTTCGTTTGGCCGAACTTGTTTTACCGAGCGCAACGGTGATCGACCACTGGGATTTTCGCCGGCTTGCGGTTTCGGCTCAGCGGTGGCAGCCTTTCTCAGTGTGCTCGCCGCCACAGCTGCCAGGATGGATTAAACGGCGGCAGCGATCGGGAGACAGCGTTTATGCGCTCACTGTCTCGTCGCAGGGGATCGCGCTGCCCCAGGTGACCTTTTCTAAACGGACTGTGGCTATTCTCGGCCGAGAACTGACGGGCATCCCGGCCGAGATCGAGGCGCTTTGCGATTGCGCCGTAACAATTCCTCAATTGGGTCAAGTTGAGTCTTTAAATGTGGCAACAGCAGGAGCGATCGCGGCCTACGAATACGTCCGTCAGCGCGATCAGGCCAGCAGGGGCGATCGCTGATTAGGTTTTTGTGCAGGTCAGCATAGAATGCACTGTATCTTTCAACGGGAAAAGCCAGCCCAGATGCGGCGCGATTTTAGAGAGTGATATTAGGAGAGGGTGTGGCCGCAAACACGATTGGCCTGCTGATAGCGGGTGGATTAGTATCCGGAATTTTGGCTGGCTTTTTGGGCATCGGCGGCGGAACGGTGCTAGTACCGCTGATGGTGGCGTTGGGATTTTCGTCTCAGACCGCAGTGGGGACCAGCAGTCTGACCATTTTGATTACCTCCCTAAGCGGCAGTATTCAAAACTGGCGTATGGGCTATCTCAGTCTTAAACGAGTGATATTGCTGGGGCTGCCCGCCATTGTTACCGCCCAAATCGGCGCGATCGCAGCAAATCTGATGCCCCAGCACGTTCAGCTCACGGCCTTTGGTTTGCTGCTGGTCAGCAATGTCTATCTGGCGGGCCTACGCAAAAAGGTTACGGCGCAGCAGCGCCAAAAAGAGGCCGGCAATCCGGACAGTCCATCGCCCGGTGCTGCCGGGCAGCCTAATACCGCCTCCCTGCTTAATCCCCTGGCTGCGCGGCTGCTCACCGGGGGAATCGCCGGCCTGCTGGCAGGGCTATTTGGCGTGGGGGGCGGTGTGATTATGGTGCCGCTGCAAATTTTGCTGCTGGGAGAAACCATTAAAGCGGCTGTCCGCACAAGCCTTGGCGTAATCGTGATTACAGCAATTTCTGCCACTGTCGGTCATGCTATTAACACAAACGTAGTTTTTGGGGCCGGATTGATTTTAGGCGCAGGAGGGCTGCTAGGGGTGCAAATCAGCACTCGATTTTTGCCCAAGCTCTCCGATCGGGTGGTGAGCCTTCTATTTCGCTCGATGCTGGCGCTGCTATCGGTTTATATTTTTTGGCAGGCTTGGCAAAGCTATCTGGCCCAGGCGTAATGACAGGCCGAGCATAGAGAGGGAGGACGCGCACCGATGGATTTCAAAGCTTACGACCCCGGCGACTTTTATGATGAGCTGTTTTCGGCCCCAGGGCAGCCCCGCCCAGAGGCCGCCCTGCTGGTAGAGCGGCTAAACTCGCTCTCCACAGAGGCCCTACAGCAGCGGCAGGAAGTGGCTCAAAATGCCCTGTTCAAGCTGGGGGTGACCTTCAATGTCTATGGGGATAATCAGGGCACTGAGCGAATTCTTCCATTTGATGTGATTCCCCGAGTTGTGCCCCAGCGGGAATGGGTTTGGCTAGAAGCAGGGCTAAAGCAGCGAATTCAGGCGTTGAATCTGTTTTTAGACGATATTTACAACGACCAAAAAATTCTCAAGGACAAGGTCATCCCAGAGTCGGTGATTTACTCGGCCTCAGGCTTTCTCAAACCCTGCCTGGGGCTAAAGCCGCCGTCAGATATCTGGTGTCACATTACCGGCACTGATTTGGTGCGCGATCGCGACGGGCAGTGGTATGTGCTAGAAGATAATTTGCGCTGCCCCTCCGGGGTCTCCTACGTGCTAGAAAATCGCCGGGTGATGAAGAGTACTTTTCCCCAACTGTTTGCGACGCTAAAAATTTCACCTGTAGATGACTATGCCAGTCAGCTTTTAGAAACGCTGCTAAATTTAGCACCCCCCAGTCTGAGCGATCCCAATGTAGTGGTGTTGACCCCCGGCATCTACAATTCGGCCTATTTTGAGCATTCCTTTTTGGCTCAACAGATGGGGGCTGAGCTAGTAGAAGGTCGAGATTTGGTGGTTGCCGACGGCTATCTGCAGATGAAAACGACCAAAGGGCTGCAGCGAGTAGATGTGATTTACCGCCGCATTGATGATGACTTTCTTGATCCCCTGGCATTTCGCGCTGACTCTATGCTGGGGGTGCCAGGGCTAATGGAAGTGTATCGCAACGGCCGGGTGGCGATTGCCAACGCGCCGGGAACCGGAGTCGCCGACGACAAAATGGTATACGCTTATGTCCCCGATATGATTCGCTACTACCTGGGAGAAGAGCAGAGCTTGCCCAACGTGCCCACCTATTTATGTGAGGACGCGGCCCAGCGCGATCATGTGCTAAAAAATCTTGATCAGCTCGTCGTTAAAGCCACCAATGAGTCTGGCGGCTACGGTATGCTGGTTGGCCCCCACGCTACGCCTGAGCAGAGAGAAGACTTTGCCGAGCGCATCCAGGCTAGTCCTCGTAAATATATCGCCCAGCCGACCCTGTCTCTCTCCCGCGCGCCGACGCTAATCGAGCAGCAGTATGAGGGCTGTCATGTCGATTTGCGCCCCTACATTCTCTACGGCAAAGAGGTTTACGTGAATCCAGGGGGCCTGACCCGAGTCGCCCTAAAACGCGGATCGCTAGTGGTCAATTCCTCCCAGGGCGGCGGCAGCAAAGATACCTGGGTCGTTGACGCTGAATAGGGGATAGTAAAACTGCGCGATCGCCCAACTGCCTAGAACGCTGCCTAATTTACGAGACTGGGGAAACAAAACCATGCTGAGTCGAGTTGCAGATTCAATTTACTGGTTAAACCGCTACGTTGAGCGGGCTGAAAACGTGGCTCGATTTGTAGAGGTTAATCTCAACCTGCTGCTGGATGCCCCTAGCGGTATCGCTCAGCAGTGGGAACCCCTGGTGATTACCACGGGAGATATGCCCCTTTTCCGCGATCGCTATGGAGAAGCAACTGCCGAAAACGTGCTTAAGTTTTTAACCTTCGATCCAGACTATCCCAGCTCAATTTTGTCCTGCCTGCGATCGGCGCGGGAAAATGCTCGCTCCGTGCGCGAGATTATTTCCTCCGAAATGTGGGAGCGCGTCAATGCCTTTTACCTGATGGTGAAAGACGCCGCCCAGCTCGACTCCCTTGCCGATGTCCATAGCTTTTATCCGGAGGTGAAGCTGGCAAGCCATCTCTTTGCCGGCGTGATGGATGCCACCCTGTCCCACAACGAGGGCTGGCACTTTGGTCAGCTTGGGCGACTGCTGGAGCGGGCTGAGAAAACCGCCCGAATTTTAGATGTGAAATACTTTATCCTGCTGCCGTCAGTAAAAGATGTGGGCTCGCCCCTGGACGACCTGCAGTGGATTGCCCTGCTGAAATCCGCTAGCGCCTACGAGATGTACCGCAAATGCGAGTACCGGATTGAGCCCAAGCATGTAATGGAGTTTTTGATTTTAAACCGGGAGTTTCCTCGCTCCATTCAGTTTTGTTTGCTCGAAGCGGAGCGATCGCTGTGCAAAATTTCGGGTACGGCAGCGGGTACCTGGCGCACTCCCAGCGATCGCGCTCTAGGCCGGGTGCGCTCTGAGCTAGACTACATCACCATCGACGAAATTATGCAGCAGGGCATCCACGAATTTTTGGATGGGCTGCAGCGGCGCATCAATCAGGTGGGCGACCAAGTCTTTACGGATTTCTTTGCTCTCCAAGCCGGATAGCTGCTCGCCGTGCGCTTTACCCTTACCCACACCACTCACTATCGCTACGGCCACCCCGTTGGTTTGCAGCCTCATACCCTGCGACTCCGTCCCCGCAGCGATGCTGCGCAAAAACTCTGCATGTTTCAGCAGAACATTACCCCCGTCCCCGACTATCAGGCCGAAGCTGTGGATTTAGGCGGCGACACCACGACTCGGATCGCCTTTGGCAGCGACCAGCTCAGGGAACTCCAAATTAAAGTTCATAGCCAAGTTGAAACCTACCGCACCAATCCGTTCGACTACCGCAGCGAGCCTTGGGCGATTGAATTTCCGTTAGACTATCCCACGCTGCTAGCGGCTCGGCTGCAGCCTTACTGGCTTAGTCCGCTTTCGGCCCCAGTCGACAGCAGCGTAGTCTCCCTGGCTCACCAAATTCAACAGGAGACTCGCCACAGCGTCGGCTATTTTTTAACGGCTTTAACCCAGCGAATTTACGAAAGCTGCGCCTATGAAACCCGTGAAACCGGGCAACCCTACCCAGCCGGATTAACCTGGAGCCAAAAAAAGGGAAGCTGCCGGGATTTTGCAGTGTTGTTTATGGCCGCCTGCCGCGTAGTTGGTCTGGCGGCGCGATTTGTTAGCGGCTATCAAGCTGGGGATCGCGATCAGGCTGAGAGAGACCTGCATGCCTGGGCCGAAGTGTATATTCCCGGCGGCGGCTGGCGCGGATTCGATCCTACCTTGGGGCTGGCGGTGAGCGATCGCCATATTGCCTTAGCCTCAGGCTGTCATCCGCTACAGGCCGCTCCCGTTTCAGGCACGCTAAAGCAGGGCGACATCGACACCACTATGACGACAGAGATTCAACTACGCTACAGCGACGACCCGGCTGCTTAGCCCCTTTATGCAATTTCAGGGTCGAGGGGTACCGATACCTGATTCCAGGTAATATCCTTCATCTGGGCCGACGCCTGACGGAGAGATAGCTCCCAATGTTTGCGCATCTGAATCAGGTAGGGATCC
>JBCDFX010000134.1:0-9736 GCA_039177155.1 Cyanobacteria bacterium P01_H01_bin.119 | reverse complement strand
TGCTCTGGCACTGACCTGGCCAAATCCAGCACGCACAAGCCGCCAAAACAGTACCCAATCGCGCCGATGCGGGTTGCATCCACCCTGTCGAGTTCTCTAATCGCCGCGTAGCCCGCCTGTAGGCGATCGCGCAAAACACCTCGATCCTCAAGTAGAGGCGTCATCAGGTGAGCGTTATCACCAACAGGATTACCTCGAATTCCCTGACCGTACACATCGACAGCAGCGGCAACGTATCCCAGTTGCGCGACCCGTTGGGCAATACTTTTAATGGGCGCGTTCAATCCATCCCAGGCGTGGGCCACGAAAATAGCTGGAACTGTCGTTGTCAGATTCTGGGGTTGGGCAATGTACAAATCGAATGCCTGCCCCCGAAAGTTGTAGGTCACTGAATAGGTTGATACTAAATTCACTGCAGACTCCTAAACGTAACGCCATGAGCGTAGAGCCTTAAAAATGGATTGTATTGAACATTTGCGACATCTACAGGTAGAAAAGCGTCGGATCTGGGCTGACTCGCCGGGTAGAAGCGGTAAAGGCTTTAGCCAATGCCGATTGATCCTGACCGCGATATCGGCCAGGGGTTCGGTTAAGATATCGACGCCACGCCCGTATCGCATGAGCTTGATCGGCAAACTCTTGGATGGGGCTTTGGAATGCTGCCTTCTGGGATACTGGCTTCACATTAGCTCTGATGCTACGCTGCAGTCGATGCAGATTTAGCACCTGCTTTGGGCTGACGCCAAGATGGTGTTGGAATTCACGCTGCAGCGTCCTTGCAGTGATGCCAAGCTGCTCACACGCTGTGTCGATGCGCCTGTGAGAGATAAGCGCCTGATGCAGTTGCAAACAACGCTGCCCTGCAGAAGCTGGTGCTGCGCTGAGTAAGGTTAGAAGCCAGCTATCCATTGCGCGTTTGACGTTATTGAGCTGCAGGTCGTGGGGAAAGCAGTGCCTAAATTGGTCTGCTCTTCGCTCCCCCCACACACCTGAAACATCAAGCAGATTGTCAGCAGACGCTTGGCCAATATTTGAGAATAAGGTCATCATGCCGGGTACGGTCAGTATTGCCATAACAAAGGCAGTCTCCGGTTGGGATATCCACTGACGCGTGCGTGTTTGTACCCCTAGCAAGCCAACCTTGGGATGAATTTTGCCTGATTCATGGCCCGATTTACAGTAAGAGCGCTTCCCAAAGTTTACGCTCAACACGCCAACGGGTTCAGGACAGGTCCAAATCGGTGTCCCTGCCACTTCTCCTGCCCTGTCTTCAACGATTCGATAGCTCAGCACGTAGGGTCGTAGCTGAGAATGGGGGGCAATGGCAACGATACGCAATTCTATGCTCCATACAAATTCAACACGGGTGCCTGAGTCTATTGACTTGTACTGTTGATTTATACTGTATTTCTGGGCAACACTAAGATAGTTAGATTTACTGTCAAAGAATCATTTCATAGCACTAGATACAGTCAACATCTGAGTGTATTAAGTGGTGTTGAGGTCTTCCTGACTGCGCTGTGAGCCAGTGGATTAAACATTAACCACATTTATTAAGTACGCACAAATCATGGCCATTAAAAAGATTAATATTCAATTTCTATTAGTTGGCCTGGTTGCCACAGCGGTCCTCAGCGGTTGTAACTCACTGTCTCAGCAAAACCCAGAGACAACCAATCTTGATTCAGAGATTACCCAACCCCAAGCCGAAGAATCAACAGCGGCTAGCTATAGCATCAATATAGACGAGGAGGGCCGAGCACTGCGGGGCTATGATCCGGTTGCTTACTTTACCGACGGAAAACCCGTCAGGGGCGCTCAAGACTTTAGTTTTGAGTGGAACGAGGCTGAATACCGCTTTGCAAACGCTGAAAACCGCGACGAGTTTATTAGCGATCCAGAGAAATACGCCCCGGCCAACGGCGGCTTTTGTACCTTTGGCGTGGTTTTGGCTAAGAAGTTTGATGGTGACCCGGAAGTCTGGTTTATCAATAACGATCGCCTATACGTTTTTCTCAATCAAGAGGTTAAAGAAAAGTTTCTGCTGGATGAAGCTGGCAACTTAAGCAAAGTCGCTGAAAATTGGCCTCTTATCCAAGAGAAATCTCCAGAGGAGCTGGAAAGCTAACGGTTTAGTTTCATGTCTAACCGCATAAACCGCCATCGAATTGGGTTCTTTAATCAATTCTCTAGACTGGCCGTGCTCGCTTTAATGGTCACGCTAATTTTGGCTGTGCTAGATTTTCGCGATCGCGCCAAGATTAACCAAATCCTCAGCGAACAGAGAATGCTCCTACAGCTCAGAAAAGATCTGACCCAAGTTAACCAAGATTTGCTGCAAGCTAGGCTTAACGAATCGAAGTTGATCAATACAAAAAAGCCCATCTTTTTTGAGCAGTTTGAAGCAAGGCTAAACCGAGTAAACACCCTCACGCTTACTTTAGTAGAGCAGTCTCAGCATAGTGAAATCCTTGAACCACTTACGACAACGCTGATTCATCTGGAGAACTATCAAGACTCAGTGGTGAACACCCGTGGCCTACAGCAGGAGATGGGACTAGACGATAGCGATGGCATCTTGACCCAGCTGCAAGCGTCAAGCGAAAATATTGTGAACTATTTAGATCAGGCTGGACAAAAGGATCTGATCTTTGAATTTGTCTATACAAAGACTTATGAAAAAGACTTTAGCAATACTCTCGATATGCGGCTGGCCAGCCGGCTAAATGAGCAGATTGAGGAGATGGAATCGGCAATTAGCGCTGCAGCTCTATCTTCAGAGATAAAAGACAGCTTGCTAACCGAAATTGATGCCTATAAAGCGCTAGTTTTAGTCTTTATTAACAATACAATTGAGCTAGAGCTATCGATCGCAGAAAGTGCTCTCCACTACGATCGAATTTCCCCAGAAATAGCCCTTAGTCAGAACAGAATTGATTGGCGTTTAGCGCAAACTTCTGAACAATTGCGACTACAGCGGCGCAGCTCTACCATTCAGACAGTTGGGGTTTTTAGCAGTGCATTTATCGTGTTGCTGTGTCTTGTTGTGGTGCAGCTACAGGGTGCCCGGAAACTAACTAAACGTCTGCAGCAGCTGGCCCGGGGCATGAAAAAAGTAGCTGCAGGACACTTTGAGGAAATTGGTGAGCTGCCCCAAGGCAATGATGAAGTAGGTACCCTGACACATACCTTCTCAGCAATGTCCACCCAGATTCGCAGTCAGATTGCCGTGATTAAAAAGGCCCAGGAAAAGGCAGAGGTTGCAAATCAGGCTAAATCTAACTTCTTGGCCAATATGAGCCATGAACTGCGCACCCCCTTAAACGCCATTTTAGGATTTACCCAGTTTATGCAGCGCTACCACAGGCTTACCGCTGAGCAGCGCGACCATCTCGGCATCATTAATCAAAGCGGTGAACACCTGCTGGCCCTAATCAACGACGTACTGGATATGTCCAAAATTGAGGCCGGTAAATTTACCTTAAACGAAGAAAGTTTTGATATTCGTGAGCTGCTTGAAACTCTAAAAGCAATGCTGGGGCTTAAAGCTGAATCTCAGGGGCTGGCTCTAATCGTTGACTGTGACCCAGAGGTGCCCGCACGTATCAAGAGCGATCCGCAAAAGCTACGTCAGGTTTTAATCAACTTACTGGGCAATGCTTTGAAATTTACCCAGCAGGGGCAGGTCAGTTTGCGGGTGACTTTGGCAGAAAATCCAGAGCGCGACCTAAAGGAAGCGCCAAAGGAAGCACCAAATGCTGCCCCATCTTCTACCCAGGTTTTAGCCTTTGCGGTGACAGATTCTGGCCCCGGTATTGCTCCTGAGGATTTGCAATATCTTTTTGACTCCTTTAGTCAGGGCCGGCAGGGTAAACAGCAGGGCGGCACCGGGCTGGGTCTGACCATTAGTCAAGGGCTAGTTCGACTCATGGGGGGAGAGATTCAGGTGCAGAGTCAGTTGGGTAAAGGCAGCCGGTTTAGCTTTGATTTGCCTGTGGAGGTAGACTCTGCGGCGATTACACCCCGGTTACCAGCCGCACTGCCGGCAGCGGTGGAGAGAGGGGCTAATCTGCCAGATCATCGCATTTTGGTGGCAGATACCGCTGCGGCTAGCCCGGTAGCCCAGGCGCGATCGCCTGTCCCCGCAAGCGTACTGGAGCAGACAGATGGGCAACCGGCAGACCTGACTGCTGAGCGACTAAAGACCATGCCCCTGGCGTGGGTAAAGCAGCTACATCAAGAAGCCTGCCTGGCCGAACAAGATAACGTCAATGCCTTAGCCAGGGAGATTATGGACGCCAATGCGTCCCTGGGCTTGGCGATTCAGACTCTGGTCAATCAGTTTGACTATGAAAAAATTATTGCTTGTACGGAGCAGGTGTTAAATCATGAATAAGGCTCGCCCCCAGCCCATAACGGGCCATATTCTAATTGTGGATGATGTCCCTGAAAACATTCATCTGCTCTCTGCTGCCCTCTGCGATCAAGGCCATAAGGTTCGAGGGGTTTTATCAGGGGAGATGGCCCTAAGAGCCTCTGATTCTCTGCCTGACCTTATCCTTTTGGATATTATGATGCCCGATATGGATGGCTATGAGGTTTGCCAAAAGCTCAAGGCATCCCCCCAAACCTGCAATATCCCAATTATTTTTCTAAGCGCTTTGGATACGGTTGCCGATAAGGTAAAAGCTTTTGATATCGGCGGGGCCGATTTTATCACCAAGCCGTTTCAGCTGCAGGAAGTCTATGCCCGGGTCACTCACCAACTGAAATTGCAGCAGCTCCAAAAACAGCTGGTGGTTCAAGCCGAAGCCCTAAGCGAGAAAAATGAACGTTTGCAGCAAGAAATTCGCGATCGCACCCAGATCGAAGCGGCGCTGCGGGCATCAGAAATTGCAGAGCGGGAAAAAACCCAGCAGCTTAGCCAAACCCTACAACAGCTTCAAAAGGCCCAGGCCCAACTGGTTCAACATGAAAAAATGTCGGGGCTGGGGCAGCTGGTGGCCGGCGTTGCCCATGAAATCAATAACCCGGTTACGTTTATTCACGGCAACCTGCAGTGTGCCGAAACCTACACTCAAGATCTCCTCAAAGCCCTACAGATTTATCAGCAGGCGGTTCCCCAACTGCCCCCCCATCTTCAGACTAGGCTAGAGTCTTTAAGTCTGGAATTTATTCAAGAAGACTTTCCTAAGCTGCTGCAATCAATCAATGTGGGATCTGAGCGTATTCGTGAGATTGTAGATTCCCTACGGCTCTTTTCTCGGCACAGTGAGGCAAAGGTTAAAGTCGTCGATATTCATAAAGGCATCGACAGCACCCTAATGATTCTTCAAAGTCGGCTCCGGGCCCAGGCCCACCAAGCTGCGATCGCGGTTGCTAAGGACTATGGAAATTTGCCCAAGGTAGAGTGCTATCCGGGTCAGCTTAACCAGGTCTTTATGAATATTTTGACTAACGCTATCGATGCCTTAGATAGCTTGCGGCAGCCGGGAGCAACCCACGCTCATAGGGAGCCGACTATTCAGATTCAGACCAAATGCCTCTCTGCCGATCAGATAGGCATTTATATTTCTGACAATGGTTCCGGCATCCCTAAAGCCATTCAAACCCGGCTATTTGACCCATTTTTTACCACCAAAGATATTGGCAAGGGCACTGGCCTAGGGCTATCTATTAGCTACAACATTATTGTGGAGCAACATAAGGGAGCGTTACGCTGTCTTTCGGTGCCAGAGCAAGGGGCAATGTTTGCCATCGAAATTCCCGTGGCCCAAACCCAGCCGTCCGTGTAGATTAAGCGCTATGTTTCAAGCCACCCGTCGTCGTTTGGCGCTGTGGTATACCGTGGTTACCGCCGTGCTGCTACTGATTTTTGCCAGCGGCGTTTACTGGTATGTGCGCAACACCCTAGTAGAGCGGGTGGACGATACCTTAAATCACGTGGTGGAAGTGGTGCAGCGATCGCTGGTGATTGAACCGGGGCAGCGGGGCGATCGCGTATTAACCGCCATTGGCGTAGTAGAGCCGCCTGTCGCGGTTAACGTAGAGGCCAGCTTTCGCAACAATACCCCAGCTGCCGAAGCCGATCGGATTGATTTGGAGTGGTTTACTCCCACCGGAGCACTGGCATGGTCAACCTTCAGCGCGCCGCCCCAAATTTCACTGCATGTCAATCCCAACGGTGAAACGGTTCATTTGACCGAGGAGGTACTGCTGCGCCAGGTGACCCAGCGCATTGAGGTGGGGCATCAGGTGGTGGGCTATCTGCGGGTAAGCCATCCCTGGTTTGAGGTGACCAAACCTAGCCGGCAGTTAATCATCGATTTGGCGTCGGGCACGGGCCTAATGGTAGGGGCAGTGGCCGGCATTGGCTGGCTGCTGTCGGGGTTGGCGATCGCTCCCATCCGTACGGCCTATCAGCAGCTTAAGCAGTTTACTGCCGATGCGTCCCATGAGCTGCGGAATCCGATTGCGGTGATTCAAACCAATGTGCAGGTTGCTCTGGCCGATCCAGAGCCTGATTTAGCTCAGCAGCAGGGCCAGCTTCAGGTGATTGAACGGCTAACCCGGCGATTGGGAAAGCTGGTGGACGATTTGCTGTTTTTGGCTCGTCAGGAGGGGGGACTGGTGCCCGTGCAGCGTGAGGCTGTGGCACTGGTGCCCTTGCTTAAAGATATTGTGGAAGAACAAAGCGCGATCGCCGCCGATAGCGCTATTCAGCTAAGCCTCCAGCTTCCGCCAGTTGACTCAGCAAAATCATCCCCGACCATTAAAGGCGACGCCAATCAGATTGTGCGGCTGATGACCAACCTAGTCAGCAACGCGCTGCAGCATACGCCCGCCGGCGGGCAGGTGAGCCTCCAGATCAACAGCCTGCGCCAGAATAATCAACCCCAGGTGCAGATCACCGTGGCCGACACCGGAGTGGGCATCGCCCCTGAAAACCTACCGCGAGTGTTTGATCGGTTCTACCGAGTCGATCCCGCCCGCAGCCGCCGCGCCGGGGGCAACTCTGGGCTAGGGCTAGCGATCGCGAAAGTTCTTGTAGATAATCACCGAGGCCATATTTATATCGACAGTCAGATGGGCCAGGGCACCCAGGTCAGCGTATTTTTGCCCCAGCATTTGGACGACAGCGCTTAACTGAGAAATTCACTGGGTCTTTCCAATCTCCCTGTCCATCATGTGATCAAAACCCATCGAAGTTCCGGATGATTTATGAACTTCGAGTGGGACGAAGCAAAAGCATCTGCCAACTAGAGCAAGCATGGCGTGTCATTTCTCGAAGCCACGGAAGTATTTGCAGACGATTATTCCTCCTGTGTGCAAGACCCAGATCATTCATACGAAGAGAACCGATACCTACTCTTTGGGCTATCCTCAAAGGGAAAATACTTGGTTGTATCGTTTACCGAAAGACCGAACACCATCCGAATCATCTCAGCGCGATGTATGACTCGTCAGGAGCGCAAAGCATATGAGCAATGAAGATACTCTAAGAGCTGAATACCCTGCCGACCTCATCAAATCGGGTGTGCGCGGGAAATATACGAGTCGTTATCGAGAAGGCACGAATGTGGTGGTGATAGATCCCGACCTCCACAAACTCTTTCCAGATTCGGAGTCGGTCAACCGTGCGCTTCGTCAGTACGCTGAGGAACATCAAATCTCATAGACATAGTCTGTTCTGAGGATTATGCCGATCGCATCCTTGAAGTGCTTATTGAAATGACTTCAGCTATTGAAGCAACATTGGAAATGGGTACTGTCAGACGGTTTTGGTGCTGAATACACAGTTGGCTACATCAAAGTGATTCCGAGGGATAAAATTGTTTAATTGTCCTCTAAGTACCGAAAAAGCAAGCCGATTAATCGAGCAGCTACACCTTGGAGAATATCGTAATCGCGTTCTCGACATCGGATGTGGCGAGGGTGAATTTCTGATTCGGGTTGCAGAGCGATATAACGTTACAGGAATTGGAATCGATCACAATTTAGATTTGACGGTACGGGCTGAACAGAAAGCGCAAGAGAGAGGATTAAGTGAGAATCTGTCGTTCATCTGTCAAGATGCTCAATCGTTTGCCTGGGAAACTCATAAGGCAAACTTGATCATTTGTATTGGCTCTGAATTTATTCTAGGTGGATATCGTCAAGCGCTGCGATTGTTCTCTCATCATTTAACGAGTTCAGAAGCAGTGCTACTTGGTACAGTGTATTGGAAGCAAGACCCCGTGCCAGAGTATCTAGACTTGATGGGAGGAGAGAATCCGCATTTTGATTATTTGACTACAGTTGATATTGCTATTAAGGAAGGCTTCATTCCGCTTTATTTATGTCGGAGCAATCAAGATGAATGGGACGACTTCGAGAGTAGGCATTCTCAAAAACGGTATCAAGCAGCACTGAAGAATACTGATGAGGCGGCATTGAAGCACGCACAAGAGTGGCAACGAGGATATTTAAAGTGGGGAAACCAAACAATGGGGTTTGGCTTTTTTCTGCTTCAAAAAATATAAATATGGCATTCAGTGTGGCGATGTAGCAGAATAACCTCATTGCAGCGGGAATACAGATTTTTCGCTCTTCGTTTCAGTTGTGTTCGTTGCTGCTGAATGGAACGTATTCTCGCTAACTCAATCTTTACGATAGTTGCTCGGCGTCATGCCAATCGCATCCTTAAAGTGCTTGCTGAAGTGGCTCTGACTATTAAAGCTGCACTGTAGAACGATATCTGCGTTGGCGCAGCCGTCCCGGAGGGACATCGCTCCCTTCGTCCCCTCTCGACAACTGCTTGGCCTCCTGAATGCACGTTTTACTCAGCTAAATAGGCAAAGTTTTCAAGACGCCTTGAACAATCAAGTATGATCTAAGCATGAGGTTTGAATGGGACTAGTCGAAAGCTGCTAGTAATTTGCAGAAACACGGTGTCAGCTTTGAAGAAAGCAAAACCGTATTCGATAATCCCCTGGCGGTCATCTTTGATGATGAAACTCATTCTGTAGATGAACAGAGAGAAGTTATTGTCGGTCACTCTCGACAAAATCGGTAATCCCCTGGCGGTCATCTTTGATGATGAAACTCATTCTGTAGATGAACAGAGAGAAGTTATTGTCGGTCACTCTCGACAAAATCGGTTGCTACTAATTGCTTTTACTGAATGATCTGGGAACGTCCGTATCATTAGTGCCCGTTTAGCGACTCGTAATGAGCGTAAGGATTATGAGCAAAACGCCCTCTGATCAAACACAAAATTTTGAAGACGAGCTTTCACCTGAGTATCATTTTGATTATCAGAAGGTAAAACCCAATCGATTTGCTATTGGTCACAAGACACAGAAAGCAACGGTTGTGGTTTTAGATGAGGATGTGGCTCAAGTCTTTACAACGCCCGAATCAGTCAACAAAGTGCTAAGAGCGTTAATCGAATCGATGCCACAATCAGCAGGCGATGAGACGGCTTAACACTGTGTTGGTGTGAACGGTACGGAGTTTGTCAGATGCTGTGTTTCTATGTCAATCAGACCGTGGCCTTTGGCTGATTTTGGGAATCCTTCAATTTTTAACACCTTTCTCGCATACGCTGACTCTGGAGATCGACTCATGAACGAATCTTGCCAACCAAATGATGAAATTGATGGTAGCTTTTCCTGTAGCCTTTCGGCGAATGAACTGAACGCTCAGCGCAATCAGCTGATTCCTGGTCTATTCCATCGTGCAGAGAAAGTTGATG
>JBCDFX010000133.1:0-9810 GCA_039177155.1 Cyanobacteria bacterium P01_H01_bin.119 | reverse complement strand
TCAATCACAAAAGTATCGCTTTGTTTGCACCCTTACCTTTGGAGATATTTACGGACAAATTATCGTTTGGCTGATTGTTTTGTTCGTCAGCTTAGCGGCCGCTCTGGCGTTGATGTGAGCTAGCCGTCCGATTTACGCCCTAGCCACAGTGGGGCTAATTTTGGTGATTTCTCTGCCCTTTTTGCTGTTTGCTTTTGTGACGACTTTGCTAAATCATATTGAGTTTTCTGCGGTTAATCCTCAGGCAGAGCAAACGCTGACCGCTCAAACACCGACGCCGCAAAATGCGACCCAGGTCGCAGGTTAAACCATATCTAATTTGGAAACTAAGGCTTTTACAGGGCGCATCATCATTGGGTTGCAGAAGTTTTGAGAGACGATAACGCGCCCGTCTGATAGAGCAGGAAGAGAAACTATTGAGCGCTGTCTGCTTCCGAAGAGGCTGGACTCTCATTCTCGCCTATTGTTTCAGAATTGGTGGGTTCAGAATTGGCTGGTTCAGAATTGGCAGAGGGGTCAGGTGAAGCTGAGTTCGGTGCACCTGTTTGGGGAGTCTCGCTTTGAGCAAGCTGCTGAATTTGATCTTTGTACTGATCGGGGGCAAGCGCGATCGCATCGGCAAACAGGGGGCCAGCCGCATCGACCTGCCCCTGATTTCTGAGCACCAGAGCTTTAGCCAGTAGGGGCCTAAAGTCTTCTGGACGGGATGCGATCGCTTGATCATAAAGCGCGATCGCTTCTTCTACGCGGCCTTCTTCAACGTAAACCTGAGCCAGCAAGAGCTGCACCGAGGTTGTATCAATGGCGTTGGGCTGAACCTGGTTGGCTTGGGCCGCATCATTTAGCGTGTCCTGCAGAAGCCCGATGGCGGCCTGGGGGCGTCCCTGACTCATCATCAGGCCCACCAGTCCTTGCAGAGCGTTCATATTGCCAGGACTGATATCGAGCACGGTGCGGTAGGCCCGGGCAGCGCTTTCAAGATCTCCGAGCTGCTGCTGGGTTTGCCCCAGCAGTACAGCATAGTCTGGGATATCCGGATTCAGTTCTGCAAGACGCTCTAGGGGATCAATCACCCCTGTCAGATCATTAAGCTGGATGCGGGTTTCGACCAGTCCTCTCAAGGCCGTCTGATTATCAGGTTCTCGCTCTAGAACTGAGGCATAGCCGTCGGCTCGCCTTTGCAGCTCTGCTTGAGGGTCGCCGCTACCGTCGTCCGGATAGGTAGCCGTGGTGGAAGCGTTATGATTAGCCGATGTGCCCAACAGCGGAATAATAGAAATGGCTATAAAGGCTGCCAGGGCAACCATCAACACACCACCAATCAGCAACCGATTACGTTTAATCGCCACGGGTACGCCTCAAAATTCAACAGTTCAACAATGCCTATTCATACTAATCCTAGCGCCAAGGATTGTGACCAAAGATTTTGATCTCAGCGTTGGCGATCGCCGATGGGATCAGCAGCGGATTTAAATAAGTTTTGCTAAAGTTAGCAGACCCCCTCAAAAGCTTACGGATGCATGATTACGGAGGTGGATAGGTAACTAAGTAAAGCGATCGTTAAGACGTTACCAATGCGCTGAGTTGCTGATAACCTAGCTTGCTCAGCCATTGCAGCGCGATCGCGCCCGAAAAGTAGGGCAAAATGCTAGCGACGGGGAAAATGAGCTAGAAAGTTGTAGGTTACAACAGAACTGGCTTAATAAATTCAACGACTCTGCTCGGATGATCTGTACCGGGCTTTAGCATAGTGTCTAATGTTTAATGTCTGTGGCAGCGGTGTGCGTCGGTGTTTAGTGTTTGCGAGGTTTGAGAATTGATGAGTTCAGCAACTGGTGAATCGCCTGAGTTCCAGCCATCTGCAGAAAACGAGGCGAACCGTCATCGAGCATCTGCCGCCAAGCCGCCCACCCCTAGTAACGGCGCTGCTGAATCTGCAGAGGGCGATCGCAACTTGCCGCTTAAACCACCGCCGCGTCGCCCCGTTCGGCCTATTCAGACTCAAGCTGAGGCTCCCCTATCGCCAAGCAAGCCGCTCAATCGACCTGCCGTTCAACCTGCTGCTGCTTCAGCGCCGTCAGCACCGTCAGCGCCGTCAGCATCTGATGCTGCGGCCTCAGTCGTGGTGGATACTCGTCAGCATCCTATTTCACCACCGAGCGAACCTCGTCAGTACCGCGCAATTGGCCTAGTTCGGGGTACCTATATGCCGTCCGACGAGCAGTTTAATCTGGGCGCGGTTAAAACCGAAGACGGCGAAGCCATCGACGCTGTGCTGCTAGGACGCATCACCAGCCTAGTCAAAAATCATATTGATCTGTCAGCTCCCCATCTATGGGTAGTTTATCCCCGCACGCGAGAGCAGGGTCGGGGAACGCTGGCGTGCGACCTACATTTACAAATTGTGGGAGTTTGGGAACCCGAAACCCTAAAGCAAGATGAGTCTGACCCAGCGACCTCAGACCCTGATACCGAAGCCACCACTGATACCGAAGCCCCAACTGATACCGAAGCTACCACTGATATCGAAGCTACCACTGATCCTAATGCCGTCACTGATTCCACTGTCGTCACTGACACGAGTAGCCCGGCTGAGGCCGTACCGACATCAGAACTGCCCGATAATTATTTTTCAATTCGCGGTGAAATTCTGCGCTATACAGAGGAAACTGAGCACATTGTCGTCAATATTGTCCAAACCCCAAAGCAGTCAGGGAAACCACCAAAAACGTTTCGTCTTACCGTGAAAGGAACGTTAAACGGAAAGACATCGGGCTATTTTTGGGAGTTAAATGTGCAGCGTCAGGGGTCGGCGCTGGTATTAGAATCTGGCACCATGATTGGGATTGTGCCGCCGAAGAAAAAAGCTGGCGATCGCACTCAGGGGCGCCGTCCCGGCAAGCGGCCCCAGGGTCGCGGCATCAGCGAACGGCCCAAGCCAAAGCGTGCGGGTACACCTCGCCCCGTTACTAGCGGTGAGAAGCCCCAAGGTCGCTCAGAGAAACCGTTCCCGCGCTCAGCAGAATAGCGCTCTTTTGTAACTTCACCCTTTCGGGGAATAGACTCGATCTATCCATGAAGTAACAATGGACAAACCCATGATGAGGTTATAGTAATGTCTAAAGTCCCTGCCGGAGGGCAAATGCTCTGGAAGCTGGTTGGAGAAGATCGAGTGCTGCATTTGCGCCATAGCGCCTCTGAGCCCTGGCGCTACTACGAAGAGTTTGAAGACTATGTGCTTCCCGATCCTATGGGGTTTTCTAAGGGGATTGCAACTTTTTTAGCGCTGCTTAAAAAGGGTTGGACTACATCTAAAACTTGAGGCTCATAGTCTGTGCCGTTTACGTTAGAACATCAAGTAGGGCTATCCTTCTTGGTACATAACAAAATGGCGTTGCAGTCTTGTGCTAAAGGATTTAACGGCTGTTATCAGTCTTAAGCCGTGGGCTATTGCCTCAATCTTGCCAATCAATCTTGTAAAACGCCAATGGCTGCTTCCGGCCCCAGCGCTGCAATAAAGGGCGTTGTAAAGGATTCGAGGGCAGTTGCTTTAGCGTTTTCTGGGGTTACCTCAGCGATCGCAGTCTGAAACGCTTGATCAAAGCTGATCCCTAGCCCCAGAATTTCATACCAACCCAGAAGCTGAGCCATCTGTGCATTGGTTTGCTTACCCAGCGCATACTGCCCCAAAATTTTATTCTTAGCAACCTGCAGTTCTTCTTCGCTCAGCAGGGTAGTGCACAGGCGCTCAATTTCGGCCTTTAGCCCATCCAAGGCCGTTTGAGTATTGGGCGGGGCGGTACCGATATAGGCCACAAACTGAGACAGGCCCAAACGCGTTGGATAAAATGCCGACACGTCATAGGCCAGCCCGCGCTTCTCTCGCATTTCTACAAAAAGCCGACTGGAGAGACCGTTGCCCAAATAGGTATTTAGCAATTTTAGCGCTGCATACTGAGGGGCTTTGACCGGAGCACTCTGATAGCCGAGCATAATGATGGACTGATGGGTATCCTGAGCCACCAGCGATCGCGCTGACGTTTGGGGAACCGGCGGAAAAATTAGGGCGGGGGGCGGCGAAGGCGGCACTTGCCAATCGCTAAAGACAGACTCAACTAGGGCCACTGCTTGGCTGACAGCAATGCGCCCCGCGATGCTAATAACGGTAGTATCTGGGCGAAAATAGGCCGTGTGAGCCTGACGTAAATCTTCGGCGTTCAGCCGCTGCACCGTTTCAACCGTGCCCAAATTGGGGCGTCCGTAGGGATGTTCTCCATACAAAATTTTGCGCAGGCTATTGTAGGCCATCGTAAAAGGCTGCTCTTGCATTGAGCGCAGCCCTTGCAGCATCAGGCGGCGCTCTAACTCAACCTCAGGCTCTGGAAAGGTTGGCGATCGCCAAAGCTGGCTGGCCAGGGCCAAAATCGCCGGAAAATCGGCTGAGACCGTTTTTAGGCTAAGCAGGCTATAGTCGGCGGCGGCGTCAGTTCCCAGGCTGGCTCCTACAGACTCCACTCGCTCAGCAATATCAATGGAGGATAAAGCTGCCGTTCCCTTAGTCAACACAGACGCCATCAGGCTAAACAGTCCGGCCTGGGAGGGCGCTTCATAGGCTATTCCAGCCCGCGTCAGCAGACGGGCAGACACAATATCCGATACCGGATTTTCGACCACCAATATCACAAGCCCGTTGGGCAGTACATGGCGGTGGGTCATAGTTTGAATGGACGATTTAGCAGCAATCACTCAGATATCCTAAAAGATGAATTCAGTCTTAGCCGACAAAAGCCGAATCGTTAGAGATTATACGGGTTCGAGCACTGTGGCAACATAATTTTCGGGAGAAAGATAGCGCCCTGCTAACCCCTGTAAATCGGAAATGTCGTAGCTCTGAATCACATCGGGGTAGGTGATGCAAAGCTCGGGGCGGGTCAACGTACCGTAGTAACCATAGAGACCCGCAAGCTGCCCTGGTGTTTCAGTGGAAAAGGCATAGTCGTTTTGGAGTAGGCGCTTGGCTCGGTTTAATTCAGCCTCGGAAATCTCGCCCTGGGCGATCGCGGCTAAATGAGCCTGGATATGCGCTTCGACCTCAGAAGCATAGGCTGGGTCGAGCCAGGCATTGATGGAGAATAAGCTGCAGTCCCGCTGGAGCGAAAAGCTGCTGCCGATATCCATTACCAGTTGAGTTTCTTCACGTAAATCATTTACCAGCCGCGACATGCGCCCCTCAGACAGCAGCGCCGACAAGAGATCAATGCCGTAGCCTAGCCTCAGCTGATCAATGCCGGGGCAAATCCACGCCAGGGTTAGCCGTCCATGCTCCAGTCGAGGCAGCGATAAGACCTGACGCTGAATACCTTGAATGTAGGGGGCTGGACTGTCTTTATCCTGGGGGCATACCGCAGGCTGAGAAAAGGGGCGAAACGCTTGCTGAACCAAGTTTAGGGTAGTGTCTTGATCAACGCCGCCTACGATAACAACGGTCATATTTTGGGGCTGGTAGTGGGCCTGATGGAAGCACAGCATTTCCTCAGGCGATCGCGCCTCAAGCTGCTCTAGAGTACCCAATACTGGACGCCCATAGGGATGCTCCTGGTACACCTGCTGGGCCATGGCTTGATAGCCTATCCAGTCTGGATCATCCATCGACTGCAAAATCTCTTCTAGCACCACTTGACGTTCGCGCTCAAATTCATCCGCCGGAATCGCCGCATGCAGCAGCAAATCGGCTAAATGGGGCAGGGTTGCCCCCAGACTATCGGCGGCAATAGTCAAAAAGAAATGAGCGTAGTCATGGCTGGTGGCAGCGTTGGTCATCCCGCCTCGACTTTCGATCACGTGATCAAAATGTCCCGGCGCTAACCGCTCTGTGCCCTTAAAAATCATGTGCTCTAAAAAATGAGCTAGGCCAGACCAGGCTGCAGGCTCGGCGATCGCCCCTGCGCGCACCCAAACATCGGCCACCACCACAGGCGTTGCTGGAACTTCCTGATGTATAACGGTTAAACCATTGTCGAGGCGAGTAACGCTAGCCGGAAACTGGGAAGACAAAGTCAGGTGATGTGTCAAAAGAACTCTCAGGGCAACAATCGGCAGTTTTGGAGACGACAGGTTTGAGGACGACAGGCTTGAGGACAGTAGCTGCAACTTCGTGACAGTTAACCGATTCAGCAAGCCGTTGGCGGGAGAGCATCGCTTACTCAGCAACCTCAACGACGAAGGTAGCGAGTGATCAGAACGACCTGCGGTTAGATCACTCGCGATCAAGGCAACTCACAATGAAAGTGATCTAAGCCACCCTTACTATCGGCATCAAACTGTTACAGCCTAGTCGTCAAATCTACTAGTAATCAATCCTACAAATCTAAAGTTGAAATGACTCCGATGTGGGCATTGATTATACAAAAGTTTGACTTGACTTTATCGTATGAATCGATATCGTATGGATCGATCACGGGTCTGGAGCCAAGTCTGTGATAAAGTCCCTCGCCGTCAGGCGGAGTTATGCCACGATAGTCACATTACCCATCTACAGTTCCAGGAAGGCTACTTTTCCCGGAAAATATAGCGAAGAGTCGGTATTCAACAGCGGCTATTTTCGGGCAAAGGCTTTAGCTAGCGTCAGTGACTAAAACTCAGCGCCATGATGAAGCTCAAAAGAGTGAAAAGTTCACCGCAGCGCCGTCTTACCTCAGTCTTCGACCTGGAAAATCCAGGTGGGTACCTCAGCATCAGCTTTAAGTTTCCGGGTGCATGCCCGGTATACTGCCGCTGACACAACGGGTTCCCGTTGACGTTAAGCATAGATCGTAAAACGTTATTGGCAGTCACCAACGCCGCAGTAGAACTCGGCACTATAATAACGAACCTGGTACCGGGTTCGGCAAGGGTATTGGGAAAATCCCTCTATGGCTGCAACGATTACGCTGCTCACAGACTTTGGCTATCAAGATGCCTATGTGGGCATTGTTAAAGGTGTCATCGCTGCGATCGCGCCTACAGCGACCGTGATTGACTTGACCCACGGCATTTCTCCCCAAGATTGCTGGGCGGCCCGGTTTAATTTGCTCAATGCCTATCCTTACTTTGACGCCGACACGATTCATGTTGCAGTGGTCGATCCAGGAGTCGGTGCGGCCCGTCGGGGAATCGCCATCAAAACGGATCACGGCACGTTTATTGGCCCGGATAACGGCATTTTTAGCGGTGTATTGAGCCAGGCTAGGCCACAGAAGGCAGTGACCCTAACCAATGCCAAATTTTGGCGATCGCCTACCCCCAGCTATACCTTTCACGGCAGAGATATTTTTGCACCTGCTGCCGCCCATCTTGCCTCAGGCGTGTCTCTGGAGAGTTTGGGACAGGCGATCGCCCCAGAATCTTTGACGCAGCTGACTCTGCCCGCTGTACGGGAAACTGCCTCTGGCCTCGTCGGCGTTGTTCAGCACTGCGATCGCTTCGGCAACGTAATCACTACCATTTCTAAAAATCGTCTCCTGGCCCAGGGCCGATTACCCCAAGAATGGTCTTTGATGATTAATCGGGTCACCATCCCATCAGTGAAAACCTACAGCGATTGTCCTCCCGGCACCCTAGTTGCGCTAGTGGGCAGCCACGGCTGGGTAGAAATTGCCGTCAATGGCGGCAGCGCTGCTCAAACCCTGCAGCCGCAGGTTGGCACTACGCCCGTCTATCTCCAACAGCAGCGTGCAACTTAGCTCACAATCTTCTTTTGGAGTGTCATTACCGCTAGAGTGTAATCACCGCACTACAAGACGTTGCTATATCACTGAATCTGACCCGTCGAGACTGGGCCTTGTATATTGACTCACTCTGGCGTGTTCTGTAGCTCAGGTTTTTCTTCAGGAATAATGGCGCCTTCTACCGGGCAAACCTGCAAACAGATGCCGCAGTCGATGCAGGTTGCAAAATCAATCCAGTACCAGTCCGTACCCTTCATATTTTTACCGGGGCCTTCGTGAATGCAGGCTACAGGACAGGCATCGACGCAGTCTGCGATGCCTTCACAAACGTTAGTCACAATCGAGTGGGGCACTGACTCTCTCTTGACGAAGCATGAAATATTTTAAAATCATATCAATTTGATGCTGCATCAATTTAGGTAATCATTTCAATATTGGGCAGACCTTCGGGAGAAATCCAGGCGATGCGCTGAATTCTTCGCCGTCGGGCGATCGCACGAACTTGCTCCGGATCGGCGCGATCGCTTAGATCAACCTCAACGCGCACCAGCGTATTGGCGCGCCGAATGGTCTGAGCATAGTTAAAGGCAGCGGCAGCAGCAGTCGGCGCGGTCGGTACAACCAGCCAGTCCGTGGCTGGAATCTGCTGAGGCAGCTGTCCGGTGCCGGAGAGCACCTGACGCAGGGCTTCGATATCTAGCACAAACCCAATGCCGGGGAACCCCTGACCGCTGGGGTCAAAGACGCCCATTAGGTTATCGTAGCGGCCGCCCTGGCCGATTACCTGTCGTCCTTGGGGAGTATCGCTAACGACCTTAAACACGGTTCCGGTGTAGTAGTCGAAGGGATTAATTAGGCTTAAATCCAACAGCAGGGAAGGAATGGGGGCCGTAGGAGGAGCTGATGCTGATTCGCTATAAGAAGGCTTTATGGCCTGCAGCAGCTCTACCAGAGCTTTGATTTGGGTGACGGCCTGCCGCTCAACGTCGCTTAGCTCTAATTCAGACACCCGCTGCAAGACCGCTTCTGGCTGACCGCGCAGGTCCATCAGCGTTAAGGCTCGCTGCCGCAGCGCTTCAGGCAGCGGTAGGGTCTCTAAGCTGACGCGATCGAGATAGGCGATCGCGGTTCGCACTAATTTCCGTTGCGCTTGGGGAAACACAGACAGCAGCGATCGCGTGAGTCCTGCATCCCCCAGGATGCAGTGCCAGTTGCCCAAATTTAAGCCGTTTATGCACGCGGCCAGGAGCAGCAGCACCTCTGCATTGGCGGTGACACCGTCGGCTCCCAGCAGCTCTACGCCGGCCTGATAATATTCCTGCTGACCGCCGTGACTGCCTCTGTCGGCTCGCCGAAAAACATTGGCGCTGTAGCACAGACGCTGGGGATAGGCCGCATCTGCCAGCCGCGTGGCTGCGGCCCGAGCAATCGATGCAGTGAGTTCCGGTCGCAACCCCAGCCGCTCAGAGCCGCCACTCTGAAGCTCAATCACTTCCGCCTGTTCAATAGCGCCGCCGGCCATCAGGGTATCTAGGTGCTCCACGGTGGAGGTAATAATTCGGTGATACCCCCAGCGATGAAAGATTTCCTCTAGGCGCGCTTCTACCCAGTACTTCTGGGCTACATCCAGGGGCAGCAGATCGCGCGCACCCGCTGGAGACTGATAAACCATTATTTTTTCCCGCCAAACAAACCAAAAAGACCGCCTTTTGATTTTCCAGCTTTTTGGTTCCCTTTACTCTGTCCGCTGCTAGAGGATGTGGTTTTACCTAAGGCCGCTAGCTTTAGCTTTATCTCTTGAACCATCGGATCTTTTTCAGAGACCAGATCCAGCACCTTACTCAAGTGAATTTTGGCCAGTTTAGGCTGTCCAGCCTTGAGGTAAACATTGCCAACACGGTTGTGGAGAGCAGCACTTTTAGGGTGGCTTTGCAGGGCTTCCCGCAGCTCCAAAATGGCGCGAGTATAGTCTTGCTTATCTTCAAACTCTTTAGCTCGATTGAGGTAGCTCTCAATAATGTTGGCCCGGTGCTGTCGAGGGCGAGTTGGGGAGGGTGGCGGCGCGGGGCGACCGGGAGCGGCAGCGGCCGCAGGAGCTGGCGGC
>JBCDFX010000132.1:0-9861 GCA_039177155.1 Cyanobacteria bacterium P01_H01_bin.119 | reverse complement strand
TGCCAGATTTTGGGTAGATAGGTGGCCTTGTCTTCGGCGGAAATCTGCTCGTCTAGGTTAAGCCAGACATTTTTGCTGGCCAGCTGAGAGGCAAAATCAGGGTTTAGATTGACCACATCAGGAGCAGTTCCGGCTGATACCGCCGTCAAAATTTTGCTCTGCATATCTGCCCAGGGCACATCGACCCAGCGCACGGTTATTCCCGGATTTTCTGCCTCAAAGTCGGCAATTAGCTGATTAAAGTAGTCGGTAAAGTCTGGCTGGAGCTGCATCGTCCAAAACTCTACTTCTTGGCTACCGTCGCTATTGGCCTCTGGACTACCTGCGCTGCAGCTTACGGCCCAGCTTAGCAGCAGCCCCAGCAGGGCTAGCACCCCAAATCGTTTCCAAAATTGACGTCTGTTTATCACGACTGCTCCTTCGACTAACCTGGATAAGAAACCACCGATTCCAAATCTTATAGCAATCCGCCGAAGGTTCGGCTGCTATGTAACTAATAAGCGTAGTAACTAATAAGCGTACCGTAGGGAGAAACGATGGCTGAAGAATCATCCAACGGCTGGCATATTGTTAAGGCTGAAAAGGGCCAGTGTCAAATTGTTTCTGCCGCAGAGTTTGCGGCCCTGCAGATTGATGCCGTAACACAAACCTGGGGCCCGTTTAAGTCAGAGGGAGAGGCGATCGCACGGCGAGTGGTTTTAATTCGCTCGGGCAAATGTCAGCCTGTATAGTGCCATCGCTCAGGCAGAGTTTGAGATCAATAGTCGTCATCGGCAACGCAGCGCCCAATACATTTCAGACCGTTGTTGGCCGTTCGGTTGCAGTGGGAGCACAAAATTTTATCGCCGTGTTCGTCCACCGTTTTCGCCTGATTTGCGTTTACTGAACTAGGGGCAGCAGGGTTTTGCATTAAAGGACTTGCAGTCATAGCACCAAGAGGATCGCCATCTATTTTGCAAGTTTACATTGCTTTACATTTGAGTGTTAGTCACCTTTAGCGGTTATCGCCTAGCTGTAACCGCCCTATCAAACTGAAGAGCCGCGATTTAAGCTTATGCGTCGATCGACCCAGCGCCGAGCTTCTCTGACGGCAAGCCGGCGGGTGGGCGCAAAGGGCACTGCTACAGCGCAACCGTAGGCGTAATCTGCCCAGGCCGCATACAGGATTTGCCCCTCATAGAGGCTTTCATCAATTTGGATGATGAAGCCGCGATATTCAAACGACAGAACAATATTGGGATAGTCCGGCTCGGCAAAGATCATTAAAGGCCCTCTAGTCGGCGTCGCCATTCGGCGTCGATTTTATCTGACTGCTCTAGTTCTTGCTGGGTGAGCTCTTTTTCAGTGGTGTAGGCCAGGTTAAGTTTGTCCACCACAGTTTGGCTAATAAATTTCTGAGCGTAGCTCAGCTTACGCTGAAACACATCGCCCATATTGTTCAACGCAACCGCTCGGTCCTGCCGCTTTTCGTTGCGATCTTCAATTTGAGCATTTTTGCGCTGCACCCAAAAATAGCGCACCAGTGGAACTGATAGAAAAGCCGTGCCGTAGGCCAGCAGTAGCCAGTAGATTGAGTTGACAAAGGCGACTAACCCGCCCAGCTCAGCCACTAGCCCCTGATCCCGCAGCAGCCCGCCCAGCACCAGAGCCCCAATTAAGTTAAACGCTCCTAAACCAATGGCAATAGTAATTTGTCCAGAGTTGGCTTCGCTAAAGGGCTGTCGCTTCTCTTTAAGGTAAGCGCCTACGGCCACCTGACCCCGCTCCTCGGCCATTACCTGAAGCTCAGGAAAGTGATAAACGATATCGCCCTCAGGGCTAACCTCCGGACGCCCGTTAAAGCGGCTGAGGACAGGCAGCATATAGTCTTCGTATTCTTTATCCCAGCCTTGGCCTAAATCGTCTAGATAGGGCGCAACTTGTTCTGCTGCGATCGCACCCCCGTTGTTGCGAATGACCTTAGCGATCGCCTGCCAGCGCTGCTCCTCCAAATCGGCATTGGGGTCACCGTCACCAAATAGGAAAGAATAAATCGCCTCTAAAAAGTTTAATTTGTCATCGTCAGCCGCCCCCGATCGCCGCCTTGCCCGTCTGCGCTGGTAATAGTTGGGCCGAAACACGTCCAGCATGGCGTAACCGTAGCCATATCTGTAGCGAAACGGCATAGGGAAAAAGATCAATCCACCTCCCCCTCGGCTGCGGTTATTGTTGTTGTCCTGTCGGTTGGCAGAACTCGTGGCAATCACCAAGATCGCGATCGCTACCACAATCAGCACAATTGAAACCAGCAGCAAAATGCCAAACGAAACTCGGATACCGTAGAACAAAACGCTCCACACTCGCTGCCAAGCCTGCTGAAGCCGCAGCCGCCAGTACTTGCTCTGCAGGACACCCCGAAAATTTTTGGGGAACTCATAGGCGATTTCTCCCGCCTCAGAGACCTGTAGATGCGCCTGGGTTTCCGAAGCCAGCGCTAAGACTCCCTGCTCGGCAAACTGAATGTCCAGACCAGCCTGGGCAGCAACGTCTGCCACCGTAACGCGGTAGTCGAGCTGCTCTACAGCTTTCATCACAGCCGGATCCAAAGACATAACAACGCCTCCTAAACGTTTCGGGGGTCTGCGGTCTTACTTCAGTATAGGAAGCGTTTAGAGAAGCAGACCTATCGCAATTGCCGTAACCCACCGGACAAAACCGTTACGGTTTATAGTGATTGTCGGTCCGATTAAGACCAGGCTGCGAGCTAGATTTGGGAGACAGCCCTCCAGCCTGCGATCGCTTTACTCGCACTGCGAATAACCACTGCATCAATTGCATTTCATGCAAAAACGGCCCAGACCACCAGAGCCTGAACCAAAGCGCCCCGCTATACAGCTCCACGAGACTGGGCCAGATGACCGCAGAGCCGCAAGACTACGTTGAAGAAAACCGCTGATCCTTAACGCAGCCCTAACAACTGCCGTCTACGACTTTTGCCCTAATACTTGATCCTTAAAACTGTTGAGATTTTCCACCAGTTCCTGACGGTTGGCGGCGCGCCACAGATACCGGTAAACAAACCAGACGGTGTACACCAAACCAACCAGCTCCAAAAGGGGCGCAAATAGGGGAATATCATTGAGTGCATCTAAGACAGCTAGGGTGAGTTTAACCGCCACAAAAGCTGACAACACCAGAAGCACTGTTACGATAGGGCGCTGATATTTTTGAAAGAAGTCAACCACGTAATCAATGGGATCAGCCAGCCACACAGAAACCTTGGCCCAAATTTGCTGCCACTGCTCATTACTTCCTGTGGAAGAACCATTGACAGATTCAGAAGCCGGCATCTCAGCGTCAGAAGCGGGCATCTCAGCGGTGGATGGTGCAGAATCTTGTTGAATATCGGTACTCATATTAAGTCATCTCGGATTTACGACTGCAATGTCAATAGCAGAGTTATAGACCGAATTAACTTGCTTTTCAAACCTGATCCTTGGAGGGAAATCCGAAATTAGCCGATCTTAAGATTTTATGGCTATTCTCCCGATAGGCTCTCTAACCGATTTAATGAGCGAGTTAAGCGATCGCCGTCGATAATCACTTCGGGATCACATACCGAGCGTAAGGTACTCGGAGTGGAGGTTTGGGCAATGCAGCGACGGATTTGAATAAAGCTATAAGAACGGTGACGGCAAGATAGGCGATCGCTCATATTCGAGCCTCCTGGGTTTCCATTGTAATCTTTGCTACTAGATCACACGATCTATCGTGGCGCGGATGGGGATCAATGTCCACTTCTGTAACAGAGTGTTGAATTTAGCGGTTGAATTCGGCTCGCCTCGTTAAGCAGCGTAACGGAGGGGAGCGCCTTTGGCTCAAGAAGATGATTAGAATAAGTTCATCGTTTATTTCCTGCAGCGGCATCACGTGTCAGTCGAGACTATTCACGGCCAAATCAAAGGACTCAAAACCAGCCAACTTAAGCAACTTCAGCGGCTCTATCATCAGCGCTTACCGGGCGATCGCATCACTACCCCTGAGTTTGCCCAGCGCCTTGCTGCCATCAGCAACGATATCAACCAGCCCGTGTGCGCCTATCTCAACCGTCGCGGTCAGGTGATTCGGGTCGGAGTTGGCAGCTTGCATAAAACCCGGATTCCGCCTTTGGAACTCCCCCGCTACGGCGCAGAGCGGCTGTGCGGGATTCGCTGCATCACTACCCAGCTCAAGCCTAAAGTGCTCACCGATAGTCTGCTCACCACCATGGCTATGCAGCGGCTCGATGCGCTGGTGATGCTGACCTTAAGCGGAGAAGGATTTGAGCGGCGCGGCGGCGGCGCGACGGGCTACATCAAAGAGGCCTATCTGGCCCACTTGGTGCCTCATCCCGAAGCCCAGTGGACGGTCTCCCCTGCGTTAAGCCTAGATATGCTGGCCAAGCAGGACTTCGTGGATCTGACTGAAGGACTTGAGGCTGAGTTTCGCCGCGAATACGTTGCCCAGCAGGTGGATCTCGACCACGATCGGGTGATGCTAGTCGGGCTGCAAACCGATAATTTACGCCCCAGTCAGCTTGACACTATTTTGCAGGAGCTGCAGCGGCTGGTAGAAACCGCCGGCGGCGATGTGTTAGAAACCCTGAGTCAGCGGCGATCGCGCCCCCATCCTCAAACCGTCGTTGGGGCCGGTAAGGTGCAGGAAATCGCTTTAACGGCCCAAACCATCGGCGCTAATTTGGTCGTATTTGATCGCGATCTGTCCCCGGCCCAGGTGCGCAATTTAGAAACCTCCATTGGCGTGCGCGTTGTCGATCGAACGGAGGTGATTCTAGATATTTTTGCCCAGCGCGCTAAAACCGGAGCCGGCAAGCTTCAGGTCGAGCTTGCCCAGCTTGAATATCAACTGCCGCGCCTAACCGGGCGGGGTAAAGCCATGTCTCGACTGGGGGGCGGTATCGGCACCCGAGGCCCCGGTGAAACCAAGTTAGAAACAGAGCGGCGATCGATTCAACGGCGAATCTCCCGGCTTCAGCAGGAGGTCAATCAGCTCCAGGCCCACCGGGCTCGCTTAAGGCAGCAGCGCCAGCAGCAGGATGTGGCCTCAGTGGCGGTGGTGGGCTACACCAACGCCGGCAAGTCTACCCTGCTTAATGCCTTGACCGATGCGGAAATTTACGCGGCGGATCAGCTCTTTGCCACCCTTGATCCCACCACCCGGCGGCTAACGGTTTTAGAGGCGGAGAGTCAGACGCCCCACAGCTTTGTGCTGACCGATACGGTGGGCTTTATTCACGAACTGCCCTCGTCTCTGATGGACGCCTTCCGGGCCACCCTGGAGGAAGTGGTAGAAGCCGATGCGCTGCTCCATGTGGTGGATCTCTCCCATCCGGCTTGGCAGGGTCAGATTCGAGCAGTGATGGGTATTTTGTCTGAAATGCCGATTACGCCAGGGCCGATTTTGCTGGCCTTTAATAAGCTTGATCAGGTCGATAGCGAAACCCTCGCGATCGCCCAAGAAGAATTTCCCCAAGCGCTGTTTATATCGGCCCAGCAAAATATTGGCCTAGAAACCCTTAGACAGCGACTGGTGCAACTGGTCGATTACGCGATCGCATAGCTGGGGGCTGTCATCAGTTAAATTTCAATTCTTCCTGTTGCATCGGTGACGGCCCCCGCCAGTGTGGTTAGGGCGGGCGGGTTGACCGCTTGCCCGGTCAGGCTTCTGTGCTTAACTGTAGCTTTGGTTAGAATGCTTACCGCTCCCAGTATCGCTGGAGTGGTTAACAATAGGGCCAATCGCGTGGAATTACAAAATCGGGATGCACTCCGTCGTGATCGTCCCTTCGGCTGCTATAGATGACCCGCCCTATCCGATAAATATGCTTTTAAGGAGCGCCGATGGAAGTTTTACAGGCTGGTTTAAATGATCTTGAAATACTGTCGCAGCTGTTCGATCAATATCGAGTTTTTTACCAGTCGCCCTCCAATCTTGAAGCCGCTAAGGCATTTCTAAAAGATCGGCTGCAAAAAGGTGACTCAACTATCTTTTTGGCAAGTGATAACGGTCAAAAAATTGGATTTACACAACTTTATCCCAGCTTTTCTTCGGTTTCAATGAATCGTATTTGGATTTTAAATGATTTGTTTGTGGCACCAGATTATCGCAATCAAGGGGTTGGAAAACGATTGTTAACCACGGCAAAAGACTTTGCTAAAGGAACAGGCGCGCTCTATCTCTCTCTGGCGACCCAGGCCTCTAATGCGGCTGCCCAGTCTCTCTATCGGTCCGTTGGCTACTGCAAAGATGAGGAGTTTTATCATTACTCATTAAGTCTGGAGTAATTTTGCATTATCTGCGCGCAAACCATTGCGCGCGATAAAAACTAGACCCGATCGCGATCGACATTTCCTATGATTAGGCGTCTTCTCAAATCTGTAGGGCTGACCTTCGACTTGCCCGATGTGCTGATTGGCATTGTTGTGGTGCTGCTAACGCTGACGCTGCTGGTCGGCCTATTTTGGGGTGTGGGCGTTTTCTTAACTAAGCGACCGAAGATAGCTGACTCTATCCTGCCAGAACTCGATATGACTCAACCGCTGGACGTGCTGCAGACTATTGTGTATCCCTATCGCTTCTGGATGGCTGTGGTGGGGATCGCGATCGCCCTTGATCTGCTTGTGCTCGCCAACCCGCCCGCCTGGATTGCCCTGATAGAGATTCCCTTAAGTCTGGGGTTGACCGTAAGCGCTACCCTGCTGGGCTTTAAGCTATTTTCTGCCCTATTTGAGAACTACGTGTTAAGTGCGGCCCTAGAGGAAGAGGCCAAAATCAACACCGAACTGCTCTCTCTGGGAAAATTTGTGGGCAAGGCAACCATTGTGTTGGTAATGGTGTTTATCTATGCCCAGGCCCATCGCTACAATCTGGTTGGGTTATTTGCCAGTGTGGGCGTCGGCGGTTTCGCGATCGCCTTTGGCGCTCAAAAAATCATTGAGCAAATTTTATGGAGTGTGGTGCTCTATATCGATCGCCCCTTCACTGTCGATGACCATGTGCGTCTACCCGATCGCACCCTGGGCCGGGTTGAGTCCATTGGCTGGCGGTCTACGAAAATTCGGCTTTCGGGCAAAAATACGCTGATGGTGGTGCCCAACAGCAACCTAGCCCAGATTAATATTGAAAATCTTACTAACGCTCGCCGGGTGATTTCCATGGTGACCCTAACCTTTGTAAAGGCCATGTCCGATGAAGATCAGGCCCTAATTGAGCAGCTTCTGCTGGGCAGTACGCGGGATATCTTAGGCATCGATCACCAGTTGACCCAGGTCAGTTTTGACACCCTGAGCAATGGCACCGGGCAGGCTTATACCCAGGCCCAGGTAATTTTCTTTATTTTGGGGGCTAGGGCAACCTCGATGGAATTGCGGCAGGGGCTGCTAGAAATGGCGCGAGAGAATATTATTCAACAGTTGCAGCTTTACGACGTGAGCTTTGACATTAAAGAGAGCACCATTGATGTCAACCAGCCAATGAACGTTTAGCGGCAACCGGGCCCACGGCAGGACGCACATTTACGAACATTTAATGGACATTGACCAGGACATACTGCGCTACGTTCTAGAGCTAATGGCCAGGCTAGCGCTGTTTGTATTGGGCGTGGCCCTGTCTCCGTTTGTGGGGCGCTGGCTGCTAGGGCTGCTGCGCAAAGCCCTTAACCTGCTAGGCCGCTACAAGCTTTTGGACAGTCAGACCTTCTATCAAAATTCGATTCAGCCGTTCCAAAGCTCCCTCTCGCTGACCGGGGCGTTTTTGGTGATAGCGCTATTTCTAAATCTGCTGATTCAGTACGAGGATCTCTATAACTTTCTGGGCGTATTTGTATACTCTGCCCTGTCTGTTGGGGTGGCTTGGTTTGCCTCCCGCATCGCCCGTCAGTTTATTCATCGCTCAGTGATTAGTTTGGTCAATCGCTGGTTCGGGGAAGTGAACGAGGTGGTGCTGATTTTTGAAACGCTCATTTACGTTTTGATTGTTGTGCTGGCGATTGTGATCTTTGCCGTTGGGCTGCGGGTAAACCTGATTGCTCTGGGGGCCAGCGTGGGGATTAGCGGTGTGGCGATCGCGTTTGCGGCTCAGCAAACCCTAGGGCGGCTATTTGGCACCCTGGAGCTTTATCTCGATCGCCCCTATGTCTCAGGCGAGTATATCCGGGTTAATTTCAACCCCTATGGCGAAGATGTCTATGGCCGGGTGGAGGCTATTGGCCTGCGCTCTACTAAAATTCGCATCGTGGCTCAAAACACGATGATGATTGTGCCCAACTCCACCATGGCGGGCAAAAATATTGAAAACGTCAGCCGCGGTAAAAAAACGATGGCTATGCTCTGCCTGGATTTTGCCAGGTCCTTGCGGCCTGAAGAACAGGCCCTTGTAACGCGCACCATAGAGCAAGAAAGTCGCCTCTTTTGGGGGTTTGACAAGGCCAGCACGCGGGTTCAGTATGGCAGTGCAGGCGATTGGGCCGGAACCCGCGCCCGTGTCTTCTTTTTTATCACCAGCTCTAGCGAGAATTCGCTGGAATTGCGCAAGCGCCTGCTAGAACTGGCTAATTTTGCGATCGCCAAAAAGCTATCGACTCAAAACTTACGGTTTGTGGTGCCAGAACCGACGGTGTATATCGACTCTCCCATGACGCTTTAATTGCTGCTGATGAACACGCCTTCCTCCCATGAGTCCAACACCCCGCCGCCGCCCAATCCGGAGCAGTCTATGGGGCCAGAGCAGACCCTTCAACTGCTGCAAACTCAGGTTCAAACCCTCAGCCTCAACCTAGAAGAGGTGCAAAACCGCATCGATCAAACCCGGGGGTTGATTCAAACCCTAGTAGTCGGGCTGGTGATTGCCGTGCTGACCACCCTCGGTGTTTCAGGCTGGTTTGCCTATCGCCTGCTGGTGCAAGACCAGATTGTGCAGCGTGAAGCGCGCCAGGCCAATGAAGCCAATGAAGCCATGCTAGAGCAAATCGCCGAACTCGAAGCCCGGCTTCAGCGCCAGCGAGAGCAGATCCAAACCCTGCGCGATGATGTGCCCGGAGAGTTAGAGACTTTAAGTGATACGGTGCAGTCCAACCGCCGCCAGCTTGGCCTAATTCGCGAACAGCTCCAGCAGCTAGAGTCTCCAGCAGCCGATGCCGAGGACGAGCAATAGTGCTTAGCTGATGGTCGCCCCTAGTTTATTGTGCGGGGCGGGCGCGGTAATGCTTATACCGGAAACATCTAGTTTTAATTGATGACGCGCCCTAGCTTTAGCCGGGGGCTGCTGGCGATGCACAGCGCTGCTAAGCCAAAGAACAGACTGCCGGCGGCTATGATTAGAGCGGGCGATAATCCACTAACCGTATCGGCAAACGTGCCAAATAAGGCCGAGGCAACTGCCCCCCCGCTAAAGTACATCCCTGTCCCCAGACCCGCCTTTTGAGCCGGCACTAAAGACAGCGCGTAGGGAATGGTACCGTTGGAGACCATGCTAAAACAGGCGCCAAAACTCAGGGCAAACAGGGCCAGTAGGGCCCCAGAGGCGATCGCTCCTGCCAGCAGTCCTAATATCCCCATGAGCGCCAGCCCTAAAATCATCGTGCGTCGATTTCCCAAGCGGGTCGCTAACTGCCCGCCGGGAATCGCCACCAGGGCGATCGCAATAAAAATCAGCCCTACAATCAGTCCCTGCGGCCCCTCAGGCAGTTGCGCCGTCACCAGCGCCGGAAAGCCGGTCATCAAACAGCGAAATCCCAGCGCGACTCCAAAGCCCGTCCCAAAGATAAAGCCCAGCGCGAGCCAAGACACCGGAGAAGCAGAAGCGGGATCTCCAGAGTCTTTGGGG
>JBCDFX010000131.1:0-9931 GCA_039177155.1 Cyanobacteria bacterium P01_H01_bin.119 | reverse complement strand
GGTAATTTGGCCTGAATCGTAGACGGTTGTATCTGGGCTAGCTACGCCCGATTCGAGGGCGATCGCGATATTAATCGGTTTGAACGTTGAACCCGGTTCGTAGAGATCGCTAACGGCCCAATTTTTAAGCCAGTCTAAATCGGCTTCAAAATAGGCGTTGGGATCAAAAGACGGATCGGTAACCAGTGCCAGCAGTGCACCGTCTGTGGCATCCATAACCATCACGGCGCCGCGCTCTGCGCCGTAATTTTGGATCTGCTGGCGGAGGCTGAGCTGAGCCACCCGCTGCAGTCGGCTATCAAGGGTAAGCTGAAGCTTTAAATCTTCACTCAACAAAGCCTGCTCCAAAGGCGGCAGCGGTGCGGTGTTAGATGAATTTTCCTGGGTTTGACGTCCAGCTAGGGTTAGCAGATGGTCTTCAGTGCTAAATTCTAGTCCTGCCTGCGCCTTACCCTCTAAATCAACGTAGCCTACGGTTCCGGCGAACAAATCTTGCTGAGGATAAAACCGACGCAGATGGGGCACGAGCTCTAGCCCGTCGTGTTGCAGCCCTTGAATATCGCGGCTGACCTCCTCTGAGAGGTCTTTGGCTACCGCAATACCGGTCTCTCGCTGATTAAACACTTCAGTTAGAGTCTCAGGAGATTGGGCCAGTAGTGGACTCAGTTCTGCCGCGATCGCGCTGCGGTTCTGCTTAAACAGAATAGGGTGGGCATACAGGGTAAATCGAGCCTGGTCGATGGCCAGCACATTCCCAGAACGATCGACAATGGGATAGCGCTGGGGCGGCGGATTAAAACTGCGAAATTCATGCTGTTGACGGGCCTGGGCCAGCAGTGCTGGGCCCTGTATCAGCTGTAGGTGGGCCAAGCGCCCAAGCAGCCCCAGGATTGCCAACATCAGCAGTAGCCAGACCCATAGCACCCGCCGTCGAGGGGAGATTTGCTTAGCCGTGCGATCGCGGCGTTTTGTACCAGGGCGTAGCGCCGAGGCCACCGAACTGGGCCGGACTCGGCGACGGCTACGTCTCCTAGCAGTGACAGAAAAAATCATAAAATTGCGAAAGCCCCGAACATAATCGGCTTTAGGGAGGTGTGCATTAGCTGGCAGTAAAGCCCATTAATATCCCGGCACAGGCCGTAGACGGCGGCTCCCTAAAAAAGGCCCCGGTTGATTGCTCAAGCCAAGATCGTCAGTGCCTTGCGCTTCTGGCCGCACGCCATCATCAGCCGCCTGCACGAACAGCATTGTATTGGGATGGGGAGTCTTTAACCCAGTGGCCGGAATTTTGGCCTCTTCAGCCATATGGTGCTTTAAAACTTCATTGGCCGTGGTTAACTGGTGGCGATCGCGATTAATCGCACTCAACTGCTGCATTTGTTGATTTACCTGTCCTTCAATGCCAACGGTACTGCTGTAAAGCGCCAAGACTGAGATCGCTAACGTTCCTGTTGCCACCGTTGCACCCCGCTGGGTTTGACAGAGCACCCGCAGCCAGAGTGGTCGGGGCCGGTCTAGCCAGGTTGATAATGCAGTGGGAGAGGGCCGATGGACAGTCTTAGACGAATGTCGCTGGGGCATCGGCCCTGTTGTTGATAACCGATGCCGGACTGACGATTTGATCTGATCACGGCTTCCGCGGGGCCAACTATCCGCTGTGCAGGTAGCCCAATGCTGGGAGTTAGCTGCCAAATTGGCAGGCTTTTGATAAACCGCAACCATACTCACTCCTCGATATCGATATGCCCCTGGTCGTCGCGATGCTAAGTCGCGACATCAGCGTGCGCCGCACGGCCAAACTATAGCAGTCGTCAGTCCGTTTAGAACAAAACTGCAAGCCAGATTGTTTGTAGTCTCGGCACTTTGAGTAGCACTCAGTGCTGTGAGAAATCTGGCCAATGCTATACGTGACACAACTGCTGTATAAGTTAAGCGCAATGCTACCTCGCACAGCAGCTAACGGCAACCGTTTGCGCCATTAAAGGAGGTGGATTTTCAAGATTTGAGCAAAGTTTTATAGCTTAGTGCCGCAGTCAGGACAAAACGTATTGGTTGAGGCATTCTTTGAGCCGCAGTTAGCGCAGTTTAGTAGCTCAATGCTCTGAGTCAGTTTGGGCTGTTTAGGTAAACCCAGCATCTGGGCATTGCTCTTGCCGGGGGCCACCATGGGATAGCAGTTTTCGTCTCGCCGCACTCGCACATCCATCAGCACCGGGCCGTCGTGGGCCAGCATCGACTCGATGGCCACCTCCAACTCCTCTCGACTATCGACAACCATGCCTCGAACACCAAAAGCTGTCGCCAGCAGCTCAAAATCAGGCATCCCAACTTCCATATTGGAAGATGAGTAGCGCTCACCGTAAAAGGTCTGCTGCCACTGACGCACCATCCCCTGCCAGCCGTTGTTGATAATTACCGTTTTCACCGCGATGCCATATTGAGCCAGCGTGGCTAACTCCTGTAAATTCATCTGAAAGCTGGCATCACCGCTGATACAAATTACCTCTTCTTGGGGCAGTGCCACTTTGACCCCCATAGCGGCAGGCATGCCAAAGCCCATGGTGCCTAGTCCGGCACTGGAGATCCATCGGCGAGGGCCGTTTTTAAGGAATTGAGCTGCCCACATCTGATGCTGGCCCACATCGGTGGTGTAGTAAGCCTCCGGTGCCCGTCGGCCCAAGGTATAAATCACTTCCTGGGGAGACGGAGCCTGTTCATATGTTGGAATCTGAAGGGGATAATCCCGCCGCCAGTGATCGATGCGATCGCGCCAGCTTTGACTCAACTGGGGATCGGGCTCAACTTGATCGGTCTCTAGCCGCTTAAGCAGCTCCTGCAAGACCCTGCGCACGTCTCCGACAATGGGCACCTGAGGCGCACGATTTTTGCCGACTTCGGCGGGATCAATATCAATATGAATTACCTTGGCGCGGGCGGCAAACTCGTCTAGCTTACCGGTCACCCGATCATCAAACCGGGCACCCACTGCGATCAATAGATCGCACTCGCTGACAGCAAAGTTGGCATAGGCCGTGCCGTGCATCCCTAACATACCAACCGAGAGAGGATGGTGCTCATCAAAGGCACCTTTCCCCATCAGCGTTGTGGTCACCGGAATTTGAAAATACTCTGCCAGTTGTCGAATTTCGTCATGGGCGCCCGCCGTAATTGCGCCGCCCCCGACATACATCAGGGGCCGCTCCGCAGTTTTGATTAACCCAATGGCGTGGGCAATCTGACGGGGATTACCTTTGGTGGTCGGCTTGTATCCAGGCAGGCGGACTGAATAGGGATCTACCGGGCGGTAGTCGCACAGGGCTACGCCAATATCCTTTGGCACATCAATCAGCACAGGCCCAGGCCGCCCAGTACTGGCGATATGAAAGGCTTCGGCCACAGTTTGCGCCATATCTGCCGGATCGCGCACCACATAGGAGTGCTTAACAATCGGCAGCGTAATGCCAAAAATATCGGTCTCTTGGAAGGCGTCGCTGCCAATGGCGTGGCTGGGAACCTGCCCGGTCACCACAACCATAGGAATTGAGTCCATCTGAGCAGTTGCGATGCCCGTGACTAAATTGGTGGCCCCTGGCCCAGAGGTGCCAAAGCAGACACCCACTTCTCCAGTGGCGCGGGCGTAGCCATCGGCAGCATGGGAAGCCCCTTGCTCGTGGCGTACCAAAATATGCCGCAGCTTACCCGCTGCCTCGGCTCGGTAAAGCTCATCATAGATAGGCAAAATCGCACCGCCGGGATAGCCGAAAATATGCTTCACGCCGTGACGCACCAGGCTATCAATCAACGCAAACCCACCCGTCGCCCGAACCGCCGCGACGTTTTTAACCTGCACGGGAGAAATCGTCATACTGGATGCTTGTCTGTCTTAAAGAACACCATTCCACCATAATGCCTTGGAAAAAAGACAGATTCAACGGGTTCTGATGTTACAGAGATAACTAATTTTTGAATGATTATTTTGAGGCGCTTGCCGATCTAGGGCAATGCGGGATAGGCTACCGGCTCAATTCGCCGCTGTCGCCTCAATTGCTCACGGCCCGATCAGACGATTTTGGTTGGCATCGCCTAAAAGCCTGCCCGCAAATTTACACAAACCTTGACATTAATCTATAGCTACGGTTTTAGGATGTACGCCAAAGAAACAGGGTGGACTCTTCTTCTGAGGCGCTTAACTGCAGGCGGCGATCGCAGATCCAATCTCCCATATCGAACTGGTGGGATACGATTCGGGCACCGGACTGGAGCTGAGCCAAAAGCCGAGGTCGCAGCTTGAGATTGAGGTGGGGCAGCAGGTATAAAAATACAACCGTCGCATCTTGAAACTTGCTCTGATATAAGTCTTGGCAGCGGAATCTAAGGCGATCGTCAACACCGGCTCTGCGGGCTAACTGCTGGGCTTCAGCAATACGAACCGGATCAATATCAATGCCGACCCCTCTGCACTCTGCGTGCTGAACCGCTTTAATTAAAATGCGACCATCGCCACATCCTAGGTCATAAACGCGATCGCAGGCTGTTAATCCCGCCAGGTCAATCATGGCGTCGAGGGCGTCATTAGGGGTCGGGATAAAGCCAATATCGGGCGATCGAGCCATCATTTCAGCAGAATGCTTAATCAAGGAGTACTGATAAGTTGATTTATTGGGCAAATTAATCGGGCAAAGATGATTCCATCGCGATCGCAGGCCGGTGGTGCCAAGGATGGGCAGTTTCGAGCTGCGCTCCCAGGGACAGAAGCAGGGCATCTTGGGCCGGACGCCCCACAAGCTGCACGCCGACCGGTATCCCGTTGGTATCAAAGCCTGTGGGGATGGCTAAGGCGGGCTGGCCGCTGGCATTAAAGGGCGGGCAGGGCGCAATCCAGCGAATAATATTGTCTAGGGTTTTTGCCGATCGCAGGCGTCGCCATTCGCCCACCCGAATAGTGGGATGCAAATAGGTGGGCAGCACCACCACATCGTAAGGGTCGCAGGCAATCACAATTTGCCGGGCTACAGTCTGAAGCTGGGACAAAGAACGGAGATAGGCTCCACTGCTAATGCGGCGGGCGCGGCCCAGCAGCCAGCGGTTCATCTTCTCTAAGACAATCCAAGGTACGTTAGCCTGATCGACCACACACTGCCACACCACCGTAAACGGCTCAATCAGCGCGGTCAAATCGGGAAATTCTATCGGTTCGAGATGATGGCCCAAATCAGCGAGGCGCTTGGCGGTTAGCTCCACAGCCTGTTTGCAGTCGGCTTGGGCCTCACCGATGGGGGCGATCGCCGTAACGTAGCCAATTCGCAGCGCCTGGGGCGATCGCTGGGTAGCAGCCCTAAAAGACGTTTCAGGATCGCTCAGCCAGTAGGGATCGCCCAGTTTATGGCCGGCCAGTTCGTCTAGCAGGGCAGCCACATCGGCTACGGTGTGGCCCAGCGGTCCGTTGGTCGCAACACCGTGCAGCAGTTCTCCCCCCGGCGCGTTGCTAATGCGGCCTTTAGACGGCTTTAGTCCGACCAGTCCGCAGCAAAAGGCGGGGCCGCGAATAGAGCCGCCACCGTCCGAGCCCTGGGCAATCGCGCAGAGCCCAGCCGCCAAAGACGCCGCTGCACCGCCGCTAGAGCCGCCTGGCGTATAGTCCAGATGCCACGGATTGCGGGCCGGGGAGAAGCCGGGGGGTTCACTGTAGGGGAGGGTGCCTAACTGAGACGTGGCCGTTTTACCCAAAATCACAAAGCCAGCCTGCTTAATCTGATTCACAATGCCGTCATCGGATTCGGCAATACGATTGCGAGCGGCTTTGACGCCGTAGCAGCAGGGATGTCCCGCTACTGGGTTGAGATCTTTGATAGAAATGGGCACCCCAAAAAACTGGGGCAGCGCGTCGCGGTTGGCACCATTAGCCAACTGCTCTGTTTTAGCGGTAGCATCTGCGATCGCCGCCTCTGCCATTACCGCAAAGTAGCAGCCCAGCTTTGGATTTAATTGCTCAATACGGCTGAGATAGAGTTCAGTCAGTTCTAAGGGCGACAGCTCACCTGAGCGAATCAGTTGAGCCTGCTTTAGGGCAGGGGTAAACGCTAAATCAACGTAATCCATTAAACTTGCCCGCGATCCATCTAAAATATCTGTCCCCATAGCCTAGCGCTTACTGAGCGCTGATTAGAACCAATTGAGCGACCCATTTTGCAGGCAAATTCATAGAATAGATATACCCACAACTGTTCCCGACTCACGCTTTGGCCATGACAGAGCTCTACGCCTCTGAGGAGGCTCAACAAATTTTACAAATCGCGATCGCGAAGGAAACCGAAGCTGGAGAGCTCTCTCGCAGCCAGCTCTTAGATATTGCCAGTGAACTGGGCATCTCAGGGGAAACCCTACAGGCGGCTGAGCAAGAGTGGCTAATTCGCAAAGACGAACTTAAAGAGCAGGCGATCTTCAACCAATATCGTCGGCAGCGGTTTCAGCATCACCTGATTCGCTACTTCGTGGTCAATGGATTTTTGTTTTTAATCGATCTGCTGCTGGGAGGCGGCGTTCAATTTTCTTTATTTATTATGTTGATTTGGGGGCTGGTAATTGCACTGCACGCCTGGCAGACTTTTTGGCCCAGCCATTTTCGCTACGACGAAGAATTTCAAAAATGGCGTCGAAATCGTCAAATTCGAAGGTCGTTCAGCAATTTTGTAAATCGCCTATTGGGTACTTAGGGCAAATTGCTTAACCTGACTTAAACGTGAATTACAAAAAATTGCGCTCTTAGGATTTATCCTGGCGCTTCCCCGAAAATGAGGTTGAAGCAATTGGTGTGCTGTCATGAACCTCAAAACAATTTTATTTTCAGGCATTGTTACAGCTATTATCGGCGCGATCTTAGGGATTGGGCTAGCCGAAATCAACCGGGTCGAGACCAGTACTCAAACGCCAATTAGATATGCCGTTGCTGGCGCGATCGCGGGGTTAGGGATCGGCGCAGTGCAAGAAACTCTGCGTCAAAGAGCCCATCAAGAGTTTGACGATATTCTGTAATATTCTGGCGCTCTTGCCATAACTAAACCAACGATGGCCACAGCCGCCCCAAAAAGGGTTGGCAGATCTAGGCGTCAGATTCTTTAATGACGCAGTCGAATGTCCTAATAGCCCTTCGACTGCAATACATCCAGGGTGCCACGCGGTAGGGCTGGCTTCTGAAGGGAAAAATTTGCCAGATTGCAAGTCGTACTCATAACGAGTATGATTTAGATATCGACAGTTTAAGGCTGGCTCACCGCCAGATCGAGAGCGGCCAATCTAAGTCTTTGAATTGTCGGCTACGGGGCAACTCATCACGTTAATATTGCTGTACAGCTTGCAGACTGTTGAATATGGCAATCCGCCGCAAAGTTTGGGCAGGTTATTACTTAGGCTGCTGCTCTGCCTGCGCTGTTTATGACTGCGCTCTTAAGGGCGCTCGGTGCAGCGAACGATTTAGCCAACACTATTAGTGGGAGTTGACTCCCAAATTCAGAACTCTTTAGGAGGAAATACTATGGTTTCAGCGCCATCCCGTGAGGCTTCTAGAACCACGAAACTCTACTCTACTCGCATCGATTTACCTGTCGATATGCGATCGCAGCTGATCAACGTCCTCAATCAGACATTGGCTGCCACTCTTGATCTCAAAACCCAAACCAAGCAAGCTCATTGGAATGTTAAGGGTATGGAGTTTTACCAGCTCCATGAGCTGTTTGACGAAATGGCCGGAGAGCTAGAAGAGTATGTTGATATGGTGGCAGAGCGTATTACCGCCCTAGGGGGTGTTGCGCTAGGCACAGCCCGAATTGCTGCCGATAACTCTATCTTGGCAGAGTATCCCCTCGATGCGGTTTCAGGCAGTGAGCATGTGACCTTGCTGGCAGAGCGCTTTGCAACCTATGGCCAGCATGTTCGCACCGCTATCGACACCACAGATGAATTGGGAGATGCTGATACGGCAGATCTCTACACCGAGATTTCCCGTACGATCGATAAGCGCCTGTGGTTCTTAGAGGCTCACCTGCTTAGCAAGTCTGATTTGTCTTAGGAATAAGCGGTTTTGCTGTAGCAATTCGCTGAAAAATTCAGGTAAGTTGCCACTCAGATTACTGTTCTGTTCGCTATTGCAGCAATACCCGGTGCGGTGAGCATCTGAGCGATGCTATGTAAAAGAGGGAGAAAGCGATCGCTTTCTCCCTCTTTTAGTGACTGTTGGCCGTCAGTAACTGGTGATTTTCAGTAACTGGCGTCAAGCCTATTGCTGGGGTTCAAAGTCCAAGGCTGCGGAGTTCATACAGTAGCGCTTACCCGTAGGCTTGGGACCATCGTTAAAGACGTGCCCCAAATGGGCGTCGCAGACTGAGCAAATAACCTCGGTCCGCACCATAAAATGGCTAAAGTCCATTTTTTCATCGACATTTTCTTTTCCAATTGGCTGCCAAAAACTAGGCCAGCCTGTACCTGAGTCATATTTTGCATCCGATGTAAACAGCGGCGTTCCGCAGCAGATACAGGTGTAGGTGCCTGAGGCCTTATTGTCGTGATATTTGCCGGTAAACGCCCGCTCGGTGCCTTTTTTGCGGGTAACCTCAAACTGCTCAGGAGTTAGCTGTTGCCGCCACTCGGCGTCTGTTTTTTTGACTTTTTTAACTTTTTCAACCATTTTTTAATCCTTGAGTGTGCCACGAATTTAAGCAGATCGTAACGTATTGTTACAGGCGATTGCGAGCGATTAGCGATCGGGTTTCCGCCGCTGCATTTTCTATTTCTGTCAAAGCTTAGGCGCAGTCCCAACTATAGAGAGTGCGGGAAAAATCAAGCCGCTGAAGATCCCGCGCTGAAATAAAAAAATTACCTACCCCGGCATCTCCCCACATTATGTCGTGGATTTCGTCAGTATCGATTTGTAGCAGCAGCACATCTGGGCTGTCGATTTTGGGCAGACTACAGCGGGGATCAGACTGGGTAAAGCTGGGATAGCCGCCTATTTTGTGTCCCTCACAGCGACTCAGTTCCCAGTATTCGTCATAGCAGGCTTCATCTTCGAGCAGATCGTCAAAATCGCTGCCCATTAACTGATTAAATCGATAGTCTTCCGGGCTGATGGGGGCAGACCGATGGCTAAAGCTAAGACTGTAAGCGCCGTTTATAGGGTGATACTCAGGCTCAGGTAAGAAGTCAAATCGAGTCACCAGCTTTTCAATGGCTGTGTTAACTTCCGGGAAATAGCACATCCGAAAGCGGGACTGATCCGTTGGAGTATCAAAATTCAGCCCGTAGAGATCGTCACTGGCGTCAATAAAAATCTGCAAGATGCCCCGCTCTGGGAAAGCGTCCAATGGTGGAATATCGGCAAAATTAAGCTGAGCCAGCAGATGAAGATAGCCGCCACCGGCGGACTTTGGATATTCAATGGCTTTGGGTAAATAGGGTGTGCCGCCGAACTTACTCTCCCAAGGTAGGGTGGTATCGCTGGGGTGAACGTCAATCTGAACGTAGGGGGCCAACGTTGCCTCAATCCGAGCGCGATAGGGCTCCAAGGATGGGGAAAGGGCGATCGCGTCGGGTTGCATTATGACGGAGCGTTGACAAGTTAGCAACGCCATTTTAGGCCGAAGGGGGGACGTTGATCACATTAAGGATTAAGGGCATTGAGGCATTCATAGGTTTGTACCACTACGCCAGTGGTGTAGTTTCTTAGGGCTGGGGCATCGGGGGCAAACAATGTTGGCGAAAATGTTGGCGAACTCACTGGAAGCACCAAAATAGCCGGGCAAAACGCGCTAATCTGCCCCAGGGTCGGGGCGACCCAGTGATTCTCAATATCGCTGAAGCGAGGACTGGCTACAGTCTCTGCGTCGCTTGATGGCAGTGTTTGCCCGGCCTGTCGATGGGCGTAGGCGATCGCCCCGTT
>JBCDFX010000130.1:0-9936 GCA_039177155.1 Cyanobacteria bacterium P01_H01_bin.119 | reverse complement strand
CAAGGAAGCGCTTTGGCGCTGTTGTAGGGTAGTTGTCATGATGAATTATTGCTGAATATGTACAAATACAGGCGTTGCAGGCAAGCTGTAACGAAATGTATGATTAAACACTATCAAACTTCGTTGAGCTTTGTAAAGGGCAGACCCAGGAAATTTTCCAAAAAATGACATCTACAGCCGACAACAATCCTCAAGCGATCGCTTGAGGATTGGCAAAAATTACTGATAGGTCATTGCCGATAAGTTAGGCAACACAAATCGAAGTTCGCCTTAAATTCAACATTTTTCCCTTGTGTGAGGGTTACAAGCTACTCAGCACTTTCGCTCAAAGATAGGCCCTGCCAAAATTATCAATCAGTTAAAAATACTGGCTTCCAGCAGCGCAACTTATTAGATTGTGCCGATAGCCTTTCTAGAAGATATTTATGCATTAACGAAGCAAAAACCTAAAGTCATCAATATCTAAAAACATCGATATCGGTAGAACATTAGGCTTTAACGTTTATGGTATGCAGTATATGCATCTAATTGAGAGGTTTTTTGGAGTCAACATCTTGAGTCCAGCAGCGCTCAAGGTAGCAAACTCTTGAATATTTCCAGTAGCGACGAGGATTTAGAATCGTTCTGTATCTTTTGCTAAAAATTGGCTGATTGAGATACTGCCAAAGCGGAAACTGATGGTGCGTATAATTCTGTGACATTTTAGGGTGCGGGGTTGACTGTTTAAGCAGTAAAAACACTTAGGTATTCATAGCCGGGTGCTTTCCTCTGAAAAACCCAGAAATTTACCTTCAGTATAAGAATGCCCAAGCGAACTATTTCGTAACCCCGTTGGATACAAGAGAAATATTCAATTTTCACAAAAAAGGTTCACAAATTAAAAATGGAGCTGACGGGAGTCGAACCCGTGTCCGCTCTGAGTATTAACATATCGCTCATTCACAGGTTTAGCCTGTCTCATCCTCTAGGCGGGAACCGTCACTTATCCCTGACGGTAGGATACTTTGGTGAAAAGCTTAGTCCCGAAGAGCACCAAAGAACTCTTGAGGACGCATCCGTTGGGGTTGGTTCATAGTCCTTAACGGAGTCAGACTACGAACGCTCGCTAAAAGAGTTTACCTAAGCTACAGCGATGGCTGCTTGCTTGCGAGCAAAAGGTACGATGTTGTTCGCACTTACTTTGGTTTGAGCCTTGATTTGCGAGAGGTGACTCACTCTCGACCTGTATCACAATATGACTTTCGTCAAAACGTCGAAACCGTTACAGCCCCGTGAGATCGTTCTCTTAGTATAGCGTGGCGAATGAGTGATAGAGCGCAGGGCGTTTTATAGTTTTGTCTTGACCAAACTGAAGACTGTTATATTACGGTGAAGCAACACTCAGTCTTATCAGCAATTGAGCCCATGTCGTGGTCTATTTCTTCGATCAGTTATCTACACATCAACATGGGTTCACGGCGGTGGCTTAATCTTGGACTCTCGGTATTAGGCAGTGAGCTGGTTTTGATATTGGGGTTGGTCTGCTCTGGAGCAAACGAGTCTTCTGTAGCATTGGCAGATACGATAGCCCAGCATGAAATAGTAGAGTCTTTTTCGAGGGTGCAGAGTGAGCACTTTGCTCAGATGGTTGGGGCAGATGTGGTGTATCTGGGAGAACGCCACGATAGCGCTGCTGACCATAAAGCTCAATTGAGTTTAATTCAGGCGCTTTACAGCGAAAATCAAGATTTAGCGATCGCGATGGAGATGTTTCAGCGACCTTTTCAACCTGTGCTGGATCGGTATCTGGCTGGGGAGATTAGCGAAACTGAGCTAATCGAGCAGAGTGAATATGAGCAGCGGTGGGGTTTTCCCTGGGAGTACTACGCTCCGATTTTGCAATTTGCCCAGACTCATAACATTCCGGTGATTGCTCTGAATGCACCAGCAGAAATTACGCGCCAGGTGGCCCAGGAAGGGTTAGACAGCCTCTCTGGGGATGACTTTCAAAATATTCCGCCTCTAACAGAGATCGATACGGGCAATGAAGCCTACCAAGAATTTGTCAGAGCAGCTTTTGGGGGGCATGGTAGCCACGGGCGGTTTAATTTTGATAATTTTTTTGCGGCTCAAGTCATCTGGGACGAAACGATGGCGATGAGCATCGCTAACTTTAAGGCTGATAATCCTGATGCCCAAGTTGTGGTTCTGGCGGGGCAAGGGCATGTGATTTATGGCTATGGCATTCCCAGTCGGGTTGCGCGCCGATTAGGGACGGGGCTAAATCAGCAGATTGTGTTGCTCAACCCGGCACCGTCAGTTGTCGAAACTGCCGCTGTGGGAAATGAGCCTGGAGCGATCGCCGATATCATTTGGCAGAGCGAGTAGGCGTTAGCGTCAGGCTATTGGCGCTCAGGCCAGCTGGCCTCAATTTCAGTCAGCACTGCCTGAGCAGCTTCTCCGCCGACATAGTCCACCATACCGACCCAAAATGTGCCTGTGCCCACCGCACCGGGCATTAGGTCTGAGCCATCAAATCGAATTGTTTCTGCCCCCTGTAAAATTGCCGCTTGATTGCGCGTTAGCGGATCAGGGTAAGCCTCAAGGCTGACGCCTGCGTGAGGGGTAATGTAGCCTTCGGCGGCCCATAGGCTGTGGGCTTCTACGGAGGCCAAATGTTCCATTAAGGCTTTGGCCTCAGGAGTGTCTGTGAGTTGGGCAAATACAATACCGCCAACCAGCAGCGGATTTTGCACCGCTGGATCAATAGAGGGCAGGGGAAATACATCGACGGTTTCGCCAGCAACCAGTCCAGAAGGGAGAAAGTCAGTAATAAAACTAGCTTGTCGGTGTAGATAACATCCGGGAGGCTCAGTAAATAGGTCACTGGGGGAATCGCCGAAGGGTGTACTTAATATCCCGGTTGCGCCACCGCGCACATAGTCAGGATTGCGAACAATCTCTCCAAATCTCTCCAGGGCTGCCGTCACATCAGGATGGTCGAAGGCGATATCGTGGGCAACCCACTGGTCATAGCGCTCTGGGCCGGCCTGACGCAGCAGAATTTCTTCTAGCCAGTCGGTACCGACCCAGCCTGTGGCATCACCGCTTTCCATGCCGATACACCAGGGCGTGTTGCCCTCCGCCACCATCTGATCCATTAACTGGATCATGGCGTTCCAGGTGGTTGGCACAGCATAGCCTGCAGCTTCAAATGCGCTGGGGTTGTACCATACTAGGCTTTTGACGTCGGCTCTCATCCATATGCCGTAGAGCTCGCCGTTGACGCTGGCAAGATCCAGCCAGTAGGGGTTGTAGCTGTCTGCTATGGCGTCTCGATCTTGAGGAACTAGGTCGCCCTGACGGGCAAAGTCGAGCATTAACCCAGGCTGTGGAAAGAGGGCAATATCAGGGGCATCGCCGGCGTCTACCCGCACAGATATCAGTGTTGTAAAGGCGTCGGTGCCTTCATAAACGACTTCGATGCCCGTGGCTTCAGTAAAGGGAGCGATCGCCGCCATTAGCTTATCTTCACCGTTGCCGGTTAAGGTGCCGAGAATAGTCAGCGTCGAAGGATCGCTACCTTGACCCATCGAGCCTGGGCCACACCCGGCGATTAGCCAAACCAGTCCCAACAATGTGCAGGCAGTCAGTGGATTTTTCATTCTGACTCCGATACCAAAGGCACCATTTTCTCGGCGATCACAGCGTAGAACGGGTCGCCTCCTGGCATGCCCAAGAGCTGAAGAATACCGGGAACTGCCGCAGGCTCACTCACGACCTCCGTTGCCGAAAACCCAGGAACAGACTCAAAGTAGCGCTTTACCAGATTAACCCGCTGGGTTTCTGAGCCATCACGCCAGAGCGCGATCGCCTTTTGATAAAACATCCGGTTGGAAAAACTAATAATCGCAATGCCGCCGGGTTTTAGGATGCGGTAAATTTCGGCGAAAACGGCTTTTGGATACTGCAGATATTGAATCGATACGGTGTTGAGCACCGCGTCAAAGCTATTATCCTCCAGGGGCAAGACCTGATTATCATTCAGGTTCTGCACAAAATAGTGATCTAAGCAAGGATTTTTTGCCAGCTCATCACCATTCATGCCGTGTCCTTCCACCCAGGAAAAGGTTATGTCTGACGGTAAATGAGAGACCCAGCTGCTCATCATGTCAAAAATGCGGCTCTGGGGCCGGAGGCGATCGCGGTAGAGATCCCCCAGGCGATCGATAAAGCCCTGATCGACATGGGTTACAAAACGAGGCACGTCATAAAACAGGCTGTCATTTGTCGGATCGAGTTTATCCCGTTGGATTGCAGTCAACATCTCTTAAAGTCCAGCACTATAGTCACGTACCTTTTTATTGTAAGTAATTGTAAAGGCTTGTAAGGATGCTGCGGCCGCTCTGAATCTGCTTGGCCTCCAACTAATCAGTTTCAGCTGTTTAGTTTTAATTACCTGGTCTTACCTGCCCAATCTCAACTGCCCAATCTCAGTCACGCAATTCAGTTTTAGGTACGCAATTTAGTCTCAGTCACTCAACTTAGTTTCAGTCACTCAACTCAGTCTCAGTCACTCAACTCAGTTTTAATCACTCAACTCAGTTTTAGTGGCTTAGTAGCGTCACTGTCCGATTGCGGCCCAAATGCTTAGCCCGATAGAGGGCTTGATCAACCCGACGGATTAAATCATCAATATTGTGATCGGCTGCCGCTAGCGGAGTGACGCCAATGCTAACCGTGATAAAGACTGCCTCAGGCGATGGGGCTGAGCTATCCAAAGCAGTTGAGCCATCAAGAATATTGGTTTCAGCGAGGGTGTGTCTAAGCCGCTCAGCCACTCTCTCCGCTTCAGCGGCGTCGGTTTCTGGCAGGATGGCAACAAACTCCTCCCCGCCGAGACGTCCTAAGTAATCACCTTTTCGCAATACTGACTGAGCAATCCGGGTCAGCATCTTAAGCGCCCGATCTCCAACCTGGTGACCGTGGGTATCGTTGACAACCTTAAAGTGATCGATATCGAGCATCAAAGCAGTCAGCGATCGCTGATATCGACGCGCTCGATTAATTTCTTTAGTCCCTAACTCCAAAATCTGGCGGCGGTTGGCTACTCCGGTTAAAGCATCAGTCGCAGCGAGGTACTTTAGCTTTACCAGTGCCTGCTGAAGCTGATCGCGGGTATGCTTGAGTTCTAAATGGGTGCTGATGCGAGCCAGTAATTCAACGTGGTCAAACGGCTTGGTCAGATAGTCTACCGCTCCTGCCGTAAACGCTTCAGAGAGAGAGTGCTTGTCGCTGCTGGCGGTTAAAAAGATAATCGGAATCTCTGCCGTTGGCGGGGCAGATTTGAGCTGTTTGCAGACTTCTATACCGCTGATATCAGGCATCATTAAATCCAGCAGAATTAGGTCTGGAAGTGCTTTTTGCGCCTGGGAGAGGGCCTGTTCTCCATTTCTAGCGTAGGTTGTCCGGTAGCCAAAGTCGGCCAGGATCGTATCTACAATCTGCAAGTTGTCGAGGATATCATCAACGATCAAAATAAGCTTGGTTTCAGGCGAAGTAGTGGACATTAGTAGTCGATATCTAGCCGATATCAAAAGCGTTGTCTTCAGCACAGTTTATAGATCTACATCTATATGGAGGAACCAATAGGTCTATTGTGTCATCGGACCAGCGTATTGCTGAGCTGGAATAGTTCAATTTTGGAGTCGCTGGAGTTAGATTTTACGTCCTGCTTGGTTGCTATCGGATACGGCACACATTTGCCGATAGGATGAGATGATGGCTTACATCAATTTCTTAAGGTTGGATTCTTGGGGCTTGGCGAGAGTGCAAGGAGCAGATTTTTATTTGCACTTTAAAGTCAAAATCCTGGATTGGCCTGGCCCGAAAGATTGATAACAGTCGCTATTGAGACGGAAAGACCTGTGCGCAAGATAGTCATCGCTGGTAACTGGAAAATGCATAAAACCCAGGCGGAGGCCCTGGATTTTTTGAAAACCTTTTTGGGGAAACTTAGCGCAACACCGGAGGGGCGAGAAGTCTTGCTGTGTGTACCTTACACGGCATTAAGTACCCTCTCTAAAAATCTTCATGGTGGCCGAGTAAAAGTAGGGGCCCAGAATGTTCATTGGGAAACCTCAGGGGCCTACACGGGTGAAGTTTCGGCCCCGATGCTGCTGGATCTGGGAGTGCGCTATGTTGTGATCGGCCACAGCGAGCGTCGCCAGTATTTTGGGGAAACTGACGAAACGGTGAATCTGCGGATTAAAGCTGCCCAGGCCGCCGGGTTAACCCCTATCCTCTGCGTTGGGGAAACGAAGCAGCAGCGAGACGCTGGAGAAATGGAAGCTGTTATTGCCGGACAAATTGAGCGGGGACTGGTGGGCGTTGACCAGACTAACTTGGTGGTAGCCTACGAACCTATTTGGGCCATCGGCACTGGAGACACCTGTGAATCGCTGGAGGCAAATCGGGTGATTGGTTTGATTCGGGCTCAGTTAGCAAATAAAGACGTGTCGATTCAGTATGGTGGCTCGGTTAAGCCCGATAATATTGATGAAATTATGGCCCAGCCTGAGATAGATGGGGCCCTAGTGGGTGGAGCTAGCCTTAAGGCCGATAGCTTTGCTCGTATTGTCAACTTCGAGCCAAAGTTACTCAACCGTTCTTAACTCAAAGGTGCTGAGCGATAAAAGATATTGAAGCTCTCCAGAGGCAGTCAGAGGTAGCCGCCAGATTGGCCGATTCCCACTGGCGATTAATTCCAGACTATCGCGCATCGGGGCGAACTCAGATGGCGATTGACCAATGGCTGCTGGCGCAGCATCTGCAGGGACTGCAGCCCCACTGCCTGCGGTTCTACACCTGGACGCCCGCGACAATTTCTTTGGGATACCATCAAAAGCGATGGCCCCTGCGCTGGCAAACCATTGAGTTTCAGGGGGCGCGGCTGGAGATAGTCCGACGGCCTACGGGGGGCCGGGCAGTGCTGCATCAGGGAGATGTTACCTATAGCGTTGTGTCTTCTGGGTTTGTGGGCAAGCGGCTGGCGGTTTATCGGCAGATTTGTCGGTTTTTAATTCAGGGATGGCGATCGCTGGGGGTTCCTCTACACTATGGGCAGCAGCAGCGGGGGTATGAAAAATCGCCGAACTGTTTTGCCTCCCCAACGGTGGCAGATTTGATTACGTCCCAGGGCGAGAAGCTGATTGGCAGTGCCCAGCTTAAGCGTCAACTCAAACATCAACGGGCGGTTTTGCAGCACGGGTCAATGCGCCTGAGGCCCGATCGCGACCTGCATTCAGCGGTCTTTTCAGCGCCGTTTAGCGCCCCGGCGCTGCCGCGATCGCTCCAGGATCTATCCTTTGAGCGCTGCCGGTCGCAGGTGATCGAGGCCCTAGCCGAGGCGGCCCAAACCTGCTTTGGCCAGAGCTGGACGGTGCAGCCGCTCTCTAACCAGGAGATTGACGCGGCGATCGCTCAATTTGGTCACTGTTCATTCTTGGATTTTGGCGATCGCCAGGTACCATTGCATCTATAAGACAGGTCTCGTTGTCCGGTTTGCTGACGCTGATTCCCCAGGTTTTATGAAAGCTCGTTTGACCAAAGGACTGTTTTATCTGCTGATTTTGCCTGCCGCGATCGCCGTCGGCGGCTGGCAGGGCTGGTCGTGGTGGAGCTGGGCTACTGCTCCCGTGCTGTCCTCTGCGGTGGTGGAAGCCGAACAAGAAGCAAGTGACCCAGAGACCATTTTTGAGGAAACCGCTGTGCAGCTTCAGATTCCATCGGGTACCTCTGGCCAGCAAATTGGTCGGGACTTGGAGGCGGCTGGGCTGATTAAGTCTTCCACTGCCTGGAATCTTTGGACTCGCTGGCGCATCTTTCGGGATCCTGACGGAGGCTATCGAGCAGGCACCTATCGACTGTCACCGACTCAACCGCTCAAAGCGATCGCGGCCCAGCTATGGAGCGGAGAGGTGGTTACAGAGGGCTTTACCGTGCCCGAAGGCTGGAACCGGCGTCAGATTGCGGCCGCTCTGGAAGCAGAGGGCTTTTTCTCAGCCCAAGCTTTTTTGACCGCCACTGAAACCATTCCCACGGATCAGTTTCCGTGGCTGCCCGATGGGTTGCCCCACTTAGAAGGCTTTCTTTACCCCGATACCTACCAGGTGCCTGCTGAGCAGGTCACGCCGGACGTGATTATTGCAGCCATGCTGCGGCGGTTTGAGCAGGTTGCCCTGCCCCTATACCAGGCCCAGCAGTCTTCCCTCAGCCTGCTGGAGTGGACCACCCTAGCGAGCATTGTCGAGAAGGAATCAGTGGTCGATGAAGAGCGCGGCACCATTGCAGGCGTCTTTACCAATCGGCTGGAGCAGAATATTCCACTTGGTGCCGACCCTACGGTGGAGTATGGCTTGGGCATTACTCAGACGCCGGAAAATCCGCTAACGTTTGCCCAGGTGCAGACGCCAAATCCCTACAACACCTATATCAATGCGGGGTTGCCACCGACGCCCATTGCCAGCCCTGGCGAGGCCAGTTTGGCGGCAACCCTCGACCCCGAATCGACGGAATACCTATACTTTGTGGCCCGCTACGACGGTACCCATGTGTTTAGCCGAACCCTAGCTGAGCATGAAGCGACTCAGGCCAGAATTCGCGCCGGGATCGAATCCCAGATTGACGCTCAGTCGGACAGCGCCGCTGCGGATGAAGCGTCGCAGTAGCTCTACCAGCAATCTGACCAACGCTATAAATGGTGTATGATATCACCCTTGATTTTTGTGAAATTTGCTGCCGCCCATGACCTGGTTCAAATTGCTCCAACCGGACGTTGTTTTAGGTGAGTCTGTTTTAGCCCTTACCCCTGAATTAATTCAGCAGTTTGGTCTCCAAGGAATAGTGCTAGATGTGGATGAGACCCTGGTGTCGTTTAAAGAAAGCGATACTACAGACGAAGTTCGGGCCTGGCTGACCAGCCTAAAACCGCTGGTTAGCATATGGCTGGTCAGCAATAACCTAAATCATGCTCGCATTCAGCGCATTGCTGAGCCCCTCGACGTGCCCTATATCACGGGTGCAGGTAAGCCGTCTCGACGGAAACTGCGGCGGGCCACCAACGCTATGAATCTGCCGATTCACCGGGTGGCGATGGTGGGCGATCGCTTATTTACCGACGTCCTGGCCGGCAACCGCTTGGGTATGTTTACGGTTCTGGTTGAACCGATGGTAAATCCGGCAACAGGAGCCAGCCAATATCCCCTTCGGAGTTTTGAAGTAATGGCTTCCCAATTGCTGGGCATTTCCCTTAAAAAGCTGAGCTAGGGGAACGGGCCGCTAACCAGCGATCGCAGTCAGTTAGAACCTGATCAGGGATTTCCCAGGGAAATAAATGGGCAGCGTTAGGGTAGGTTTGAAGCTGGCAGTCGGGCAACTGGCGGGCGGTTTCCATACTGGAAGCGGCGGTAATATGGCGATCGCCCTCTGCGCACAGCATCAAGCAGGGCACCTGAATTTGAGCGATATCAGGCAAACGGTTGTACCCGGCTTTTAGGGCGTGGTCTAGGGCTTGGCTAGCCTGGCGAGAAGTCTGAAGATAAGCGGGCAGGGCCTCATCGGCAAAGCGGCGATAGGCGTGGGCCGTATGCTGCTGAATCAGGTAGCGGTAGAGCGATCGCCGACCAAAGGTGTCGATATTCCACCGCCAGCTTGGCACCGCCCGGTTAATCAGCGACGCAACCCCGGTAAAGAGATTGTCCTGCCAGGTGATGGGCGGATGGCTACCTCGGGGCCGAGCAGCGGTTGCCACCAAAATCAGACCGCTGACCCGCTCTGGCTCGGCCAGCGCCAGCTCCATCGCCAAAATTCCGCCCAGCGACCAGCCCAGCACAAGGCAGTGCTTAATATCGTAATCATTTAAAAGCTGCCGCAAATCGGTTAAATGGTCGCCCATAT
>JBCDFX010000129.1:0-9956 GCA_039177155.1 Cyanobacteria bacterium P01_H01_bin.119 | reverse complement strand
GTCGTTTCTACAGCACAAGAGTTTTCTGAGATTGATCCAGATTCGTATTCATATCGGTACTCCATAAGTACAAAAGGGGGCTGTTCAACTCGAAAAGGACAATCTGTAAATCTTTCGCCATTTTCCGACCATATGGAAACCATTCTGGAGAACTTGGGCACTATTAACTTTGGTTTGAACCTTGAAACAGACATTGCACAGGAGATTGATGAGGTATACGTAACCTTCAGGAGATTTAAGTTGGATTCCAAGGGTTAGGCTTTGGCGAAAACTAATATTTGATAAAATAGAAGCAGAACACTCTTAGGTTCGAAAGATGACCCTTGCAATACTGGCGGAACCTGCACCCTTGAAGATCAATCCTCATAGCGTAGTTTGCGTTGGTGAAACACGGGTGACTTTAGATACTGTGGTTGCTGTGTTCAAACAAGGAGCAACTGCAGAAGAAATCGTTCAGCGTTATCCATCATTGAGGCTGGGTGACGTTTATGCTTCAATTGCTTTCTACCTTAACCACCGAGAGGATGTAGAGGAATATCTCCAGCAACGACAGCAGCAAGCTCAAGAAATTCGCCAAATGAATGAGGCTCGATTTGATTCCCAGGGTTTGCGCGATCGTTTACTCGCCCGCAGAGTTGAGCAGCAAGCATGATCAAGCTGCTAGCCGATGAAAATTTAGACAATACAATCATTCGAGGCTTGCTACGCCGAAATCCAGATATCGATATTATTCGCGTTCAGGATATTGATCTATCAGGAGAAGATGATCCGGTTGTGCTTGAATGGGCCGCTGATCAAGGACGTATTTTGCTTACTCATGATGTTGCTACAATAACTCGCTACGCCTATAAGAGATTAGCTAACAATCTCGCTATGCCGGGAGTACTTGAGATTCACACAGATGCACCAATCGGGAGGATAATAGAAGACCTTTTTCTGATTCTTGAGTGTGGCACACTGGAAGATCTAGATGGTCAAATTTATTACCTTCCCTCGTCAAGCCGATCGCAACATAACACATCGTTGCAGTAGAGCATTTAGGGGATCTGCCATAAAGTTTCAGGCTATCTACCGCCGTTGAACTCAATCGTTAGCTAGCAGCGGACGTGATTGCTACGGCTAGTCAAACTTGTCTAAGTCCCTACACTAGCCGTCAGTACACAGGAATAATAATTGCTTGAGTATCATACAGGTGGGCTATCACTATAGTTTGTATCTATGACTGAACTCCTCCAACAGGCCTTTGCAGAAGTTTCAAAGCTATCTGACGAACAGCAAGATGCGATCGCGTCTCGGCTCCTAGCTGAGTTAGAAGACGAACAGGCCTGGCAGACACGCTTTGAGACCACCACAGATACCCAATGGGATAGCCTAGCCGCTAGGGTACGGCAGGAAAATGGATCAGACACAGTTGTACAACTCGACGACGTTTTCCCGATTAGTCAATGAGGTCGAGTACTACCAAGGACTTTCGTAAGCGGCTGCATCAGTTGCCAACATTAGTCCAAGAACAAGCCCACAAAGCATATGCGCTCTGGAGAACTGATCCGTATCACCCAAGTCTTCAATTCAAACGAGTAAGCCAGCGCCAGCCAATCTATTCAGCTCGCATCAGCCTAAATTACAGAGCATTAGGATTGCTAGAACAAGAGCACATCTACTGGTTTTGGATTGGAACACATGCTGAATACGACGAGCTATTGAAGCGATTGTGATGATGCCGTCTAACCCTACGCAGGAGCAGACGGAATTTATAATCTAGATTTTGATGCAAAAATATTGGTTGCCGCTCAGCTCCACGTTGGGTGGCTTTAGTCCTTGATTGGGGTAGTACCTCAGGGTCGCTGACAGGAAAGATGAGACGAAACCACGTTTGGCAGTCACGAAGGAGCAACACCTCAGGGTTCTGATTTGCTAGTATTAAGAAAATTTTGCCCGTGGTGTTTTCGCTCCCTTGCATAACGACTTATGACCTCAGAGATCCAACTACAGGCCTCTTCAGTGGAACTTGCTACAACACTAAATTCACTATTATCTTTGGGATGAGACAATTCGAAATCTTCGACTAAAGATTGTTCAGTTTGATTTAGATTATCTAATGACTCCCGTTTTCAGACCATCTTGAAGGCTGTAAAGCGGTAAATGAGAACTCTTAAACAAACCCACGTTTAACTGGAGTGTTTGAAATGGTTTCATCAGACTTGATCTCAACCTTGAGAGAATTGAGTCGTTCAGACAAATTCTACATCATGCAGCTTCTAATCTCGGAACTTGCCCAGCAAGAGACCGACTTGATTAAACCTGATCAGGCTTATCCAATATGGTCTCCCTATGACGCAGATGCAGCAGCAGATACAATGCTAAAAGTTCTACAGACTGCCAAAACTCAAGACCATGCTTGATGCTGAGCGATATCCATTGAGGATTCAGTCACTCTTTCAGCGGATGATACAGCCGTCAATTTGTATGATTAGCTAATTCAGCCCCAATTGCGCCTTCAACGTTTGCCGCATTACGTCCATCGGAGCCGTTTGCCCTAGCCATAAAGACAGCGCCGCTGCCCCCTGCTGCACCAGCATTTCTAACCCATCGATTGCGATCGCGTCCTGTTTCTTTGCCTGCTGCAAAAACTGCGTCGGGCTGGGGGTGTAAATCAGGTCGTAGGCGATCGCACCCGGTAGCAGCTTAGCCATCTCACTTGGACTTAGCGGGTAGGCATCAACATTGGGATGCATTCCCACAGGCGTCGTATTTACCACCAAGGTTGCGTCCGGCAATAATTCTGGCAAATGCTCCCAGGTAAACGGTTTCAATGGCGGCTGAATCGGTGACTGTCGCCAGCTTTTTTCAAAGGCATCTAACTTCTCCGCTCGACGACCCACTACCCAAATTTCCTGACAGCCCAGCTGGGTGCAGCCTGCCACCATTGCCCGCGCCGCCATTACACAGCACTAGCGCGATCGCAGCGGTTTCGAGTTGAATTCCTTCGGAACGAATCTTCGGGTTCTATTGGCATATTGGTGGATTCGTAACTAAAACAGGGCAGACAGTTCGTTGACAACAGAAATTCTGCCTTTTATGACAGCGCGCAGTAGACGATTGAGGATGCGCTGCTCTTCTTCTGAGAGTGAGTCGTCTAGGAGTGCCGCTTTGATACCGTAGCGATCGGCCAGAGTCAGTTCGCCACTGGTTGTAGCGTGGACAAAAAGCTCAGAAAGTGCACCGGGGATCAGCGAAATTACCGTCTTCATATCAGGAACTTGAGCGCAAGTTATTTAAGTATCGTGGAAATTCTGCGACTCATCCGTGACGGTACTAGATGAATGGTGTGATCGGATCGCGATCGCGACGTAACTTCGGTCGGTTCTCACGGTGACGCACGTCACATTTAAGTCTGCAGAGGCAGGAAATCTAAAAAAAATTAAAATATCTTTCTGAAGGCAAAATTTACTTTGTAGCTTGGAATACTGAAGATATCTCCGCGCTTTATCTTCTGAATCATCCAACCCCTTTAGACGTTAGTCGCTATGGCTCAATTGACAATCAGTGATTTATTAACGCGCTTGCAGGCCGGGCAATCCCTTAGTCGGGCAGAACTGAGCGACATTGATCTAAGCGGTATTTGCCTCGATCAGGGTGAATTTCCTCGGGCCTTTTTCCGGCGCACCCGGCTGCGTCAGACCTCTTGCCGGACCATTAACCTCTGCCGGGCTACTCTTACTCTTGCCGATTTAACCGGTAGCAATTTGACATTGGCCCAGATGAGCCATGCAATCTTGACTCAGGCCAACCTGTCTCAAGCCGACTTGGGTCGAGTTCAAGCGACGGATGCTCAAATGCTTGGGGTTCGCCTAGATCGGGCAAATGCGGTTCAAGGCTGTTTTGATCGCGCCGATATGCAATCCGCTAGCGGGCCCCAGGCTCGCTTTAATCGGGCCAGCCTGGTAAACAGTCAGCTCAATGAGGCTAATTTTAGCTGCGCCAGCTTTGCAGAGGCGCATCTGGTGCGATCGCAGTGGCAGCGGGCAACGCTATCGGGGACTTCTTTTGTCAGTGCAGACGCGACTCAAGTTAACTTTAACCAGGCAATTTTGGTAGGAGCCAATTTGTCTGAGGTGAATGGCATCAGCGCTAAACTAACCGATGCAGATTTGACCGCAGCAGTGCTGCGCGGCGCTCAGTTTGACTGCGGCCATTTCCAGCGGGCCGTGCTGGTCGACGCTGACCTGCAGCAGGCATCACTTTACAACGCCAAACTGGAGGCAGCTAATGCTAGCGGGGCAGACTTTAGCGGCGCCGATTTACGCCAGGCCAAACTAGCGCATGCCAAACTTAATGGCGCCCGTTTTGAGGGAGCCCAGGTCAAAGGAGCGCTGTTTACCCAGGCAACCGGACTCTCTGAGCGTCAAAAGCAGTGGCTTAAGCGCCACGGCGCTTTAAATGTCTTCTAAACAAGAGTGTTGGTCAGATTGCTTACCTTACCCAGTATCGCTAATATCACTACGCGGAATTTACAATTCAAAATTCAAGGTTCAAAGTTCAAAACTAGGGTAAATGTCGTCGGCGCAGCAGCAATCTGATTCACAGCCTTACCCTAATCATCCCTTCGACTGCTATGTCCAAGCTAAAAACACAGTTCATTTAGCCACTGGGTTTGGGGCCACTCTCTCACCAACAGACCACTCCTTCCGCCAGGTCCAGGACGGCGGTTCGTCCTAGTCGATGGGGTCTGGGGAAAGCGACATTTCCCCAGGCACTCTCTAACAACGAAGCCCCAACCGCCGTCTTATCCCAGTCTTCGCCCTTTATGATGTGTGACAGAAGGCTTCAACTAGCATCAGACCCTATTTGTGTGATATCAGCCTTGCCCAACTCGGCTACGCTGACCATTGCCGTTGTCGCAGAGCATCAATAATCGCGCCATTGGCTTTAGGAAAGGGAAACTGATCGATCTCTGCCAGGGTCACCCAGCGAATTTCATCGCATTCAATCGGCTGAGGGTCACCGCTGAGATGCTGGCACAGGTGGACATTTAAGGTGACTTTGAAGTGGGTGTAGGCGTGGTTGATGACCATCAAACGATCGCCGACCTGAATTTCAATCCCCAATTCTTCTTGAATTTCCCGTTTGATGCAGGCTTCAATGGTTTCCTCTGGCTCCACTTTGCCGCCTGGAAATTCCCAAAGTCCCCCCAGCAGCCCTTCCTGACGGCGACGATCAATCAAAATATTGCCCGCATCGTCAAAAATAACGGCAACGCCAATAATCTTATGGGGCAATGGTTTGCGACGCTCAGACATAGGCAATTCAGATTGCAACTGTTGGGCATGGGCTTGGCAATAAGGCTGCCAGGGACAGCGATCGCAGATCGGATTGCGCCGCAGACACACCGTCGCCCCCAGATCCATAATTGCCTGGTTAAAATCTCGCCCCTGCTCTGGATCAACCAGCTGCGTAGAGAGGTCCCAAAGCTGAGGCAGCGCCTGACCAGGGGGCTTGGGTAGGGCCACTAAGCGCGCGAGCACCCGCTTCACATTACCATCCAGAATGGGTAGCGGTTGGTTAAATACCGCACTTAGAATGCCCCCGGCCGTCGTCCGGCCAATACCGGGCAGCGCAATAACTGCTTCCAACTGGGTTGGAAATTTTCCGTGGTGCTGATGGGCGATCGCCTGGGCTGCCCGGTGTAAGTTTCGCGCCCGGGCGTAGTATCCCAATCCTTCCCAAGCCTTTAGCACCGACTGTTGAGAGGCAGCGGCTAGGGATTCCACCGTCGGAAACTGGGCCAGCCATCGCTCGTAGTAGGGGATAACTGTTTTGACCTGGGTCTGCTGCAGCATAATTTCCGAAATCCAAATGGCGTAAGGATCGCGGCTGCGCCGCCAGGGCAAATCCCGCCCCGCCGTGGTGTACCAGTTCAGCAGACTTTGCCGCAGCTTAGGCACAACAAAACTCGGCAAAAGCAGCGCTTTTGCCGAGTCGGTGCTTTGGGTTGAAGTCGAAGCTTCACTCACGCTTATTTTTTAAGGCAAGTCCTTTGAAGAACAGATCGATACGCACTCCAAGGAAAACTTACCGCTCGCAGACCCAATGCAGTGCTAAGTTATTTTTTCACAAACCCAATTCTTCCACAGACTCAATCCTGCACGCAGCATTTCCTGCGACTAGAGACTCTCTTCGCTGCTGTCCGCTGCACCAAAGCCGGCCGCCAGACTATTTTCAAAAGCCATCCGCTGTTCGGCGCCGCGTAAAAAGTAGCCACTCATCATCGCTGAAGCCAGCAGTCGCCCCAAGCTTTCACGATTGGTAGTTACTGAAACATCAAAATGCTGAGAAGGCAGTCCGCCCAGCAGCCCGATGACATTTTGCTCCATCATTTGTAGCACTTCGGGAGACACAGGCCGAGAAAGCTGTGCTACGGTCTCAGGCTCCATAGCCTGAACATACTGCATCAGGGTATTGCCCTGGCCTGCAGCAGACTTAAAGAAATCCGGAGTTCGATCAGATGCGTTGTTCACTTCGCCTTACCTCATTCTGATAACAACAGGCGCGAAGGAGAAGCCTTTAGCTTAACCAAGTCCGGTAGGCACTCTGCCTAGAAAATGCGTATTGCAAACTGGACTTGTGTAGAATCGTTTCGCGACTTAGAGATACTGTAACAATTCCCAGTTTGCCCAGAGAGGGGGTGAACCGAACTCTGAGGGGGTAGGTTCGCTCCTCAGTAAATCTCCGGAATCTCCAGTTTGTTTTGAACTTACTGATGTAGCTTTAGCGGCTGATTCAACCCTTTAAAACTGTTGCCCAATTTAACTGTCACTCAATTTAGTCGTCACCGAGCCTAGTCGTCATCGAGTCTAGCCGTCACTCAATCTATTCAGGCTGCGGAGAAGACTGATCCTGTTTCAATTTTGCATTTTGAATTCCGCGTAGCGGTAATAGCCATCACCAGGTCGGATCGACATAGAGATTGATGGTCATTTGCGATCGCCCCGCAGGCACGGCGCTAATGCAGGCGCAAATGGGATCTTCTTCATCGTCTACTTCTACTTCACAGGCATGGCAAGAGCCCATCATGCAGCCGACCGGAATTCTGACTCCAGCCCGCTCAGCCACGGTGAGCAGAGACTCTCCGGCTTCGGCCTGAGTAGTGACATCGTCCGGAAGAAAGTGAATTTTAACGGCCATATGACGTCTAAACTCCAGTATGAGCTGAATTTGAGCTAAGGATTGCCCAACAACGCAGCCGTCACTTTGAGCGCAGCATGGCGACTAGGGTGTGATGAGCGTCGGCAGCATCGGCAAGGGGGTGTTCAAATTTCACTCGGACAGGCTGTTCGCTGCCCTCTACCTGAGCCACCAAATCCATTCCTTCTGGATCAATGGCAGCCATAGTGGCGGCGGTTGCCTCAGACAGACCGCCGAAACGCTGGGCGTAGACCAGGACGGCATCGCTGTGGTCTTTGTTCATATGTTTGCAAATGCGATCGCTGACGGCAGCGGTAATGGCTTCTGACATGGCGTTGGTTAGCAATGGAATCGACAACGGACCCCTTCGATCGGAAGGTCTCCATTGAAGGTAGCGTAATTTGGCCTTGAGACGAGCGTTGAGTTTGCCCAAATTATGCTGAGCAATCGTTGGCTAATTGTTCAAAAACCGTTGACAACACCACATTGGAGAATAAAAATCCCTCTGGGTCGCTTAATCGCACCCGCTGATCGTCAATCACAATCCAACCGGGAGCTTTATATCGGTTTAGGCAAGCTAATAGGCGATCGCACCACTGCTCTCCGTAGTCGGCGGTTAACTCACTTAGCAAAATGCCCTCGCTTAGCCGTAGGCCAACCATCACCCGGTCCAGTAACGTTTCTACCCATGGCGTTGGCTCACAGGCGATCGCGCCCTGAGCAGCTTCATATGTATCTACCCAGGCGCTGTAGTCTCGCAGGGTGCGGGGCCGGCCAAATCGCTGGTTATTGACATAGCTTGTGGCTCCCATGCCAAAGGCGTAGTAGGGCCGATTGCGCCAGTAGGTCAGGTTGTGGCGACAGCGGTGGCTAGGTTGAGCATAGTTAGACACTTCATAATGCTCGTATCCTGCCTGGATTAAGGTCTGCCCGGCGATGCGATACATGGCAACGGTCAAATCATCGGTGGGTAGGGGCCTCTGCCCGGCCTGATACCATTTACCAAAAGCCGTTTGGGGCTCCACCGTTAGGTCGTACACTGAAATATGCTGAGGCTGCAGTGCGATCGCGGCGGATAGAGACTCACGCCAAATGTTGAGGGTTTGATGGGGCAGCCCGGAGATCAAATCTAAGCTGACGCTCGGCATCCCCACCTGATCCAAAATCTCAAAAGCTGCTTGAATCTCGTCTACCCCGTGGGTACGCCCGCAGGCGACCAGTAGCTCAGCCTGAAAGGCTTGAGCGCCCAGGCTGACCCGGTTTACCCCCGCTCGTCGATAACCCTGAGCCTGGGCCAAATCAAAGGTGCCCGGATCCATTTCCATCGAAATTTCAGCATTCTCTATTAGTCCAAACTGCTGGTACAGGGCTGACAGAATCCGCTCTAACTGTCCTACCGACAGCAGTGAAGGCGTACCGCCGCCAAAGAACACCGTTTTCAGCGCAGGCTGAGACCCGCCGTGGGTGGCCCTAATTTCGCGCAGTATCTGCTCTATATACTGATTGACGGTGTCTGAGGCATCTCCTTGCCGGCGATCGCCAAGGACCGAAATCGGAAAATCACAGTAGTAGCAGCGCCGCCGACAAAACGGAATATGAACGTAGGCAGACTGGGGTGACCCCATAAGAGAGAAAGGCGCAGGTGGCTCAGAAATCGCCGACGTCTCTATGGATGGAGACTTTAATTTGATCATAAATCCCGGTCATAAATCAGCAATATTGCTCTTTACTGCACAAGCACAGGTGAACCTATCAGGATGATTATAATGAGGCTAATTCATTGCCTTGCCCAAATGCCCTCAAATATCGCTGCGGCCTCTATTTGAGTAAATATCCCTCATCTATATCGAGCTCTCTAGGTTTTGCCTAAAAAACTCCAGTTTCCAAATCGGATATGGTTTGATAACCTGAGCCCTGCTCTGCTTGATTGATAAGCGGAAGGTGTGAGGTATGATCAGCCTCAGTTTGCAGCATTAAAATGGTCTAACTTTAATCATCCCAAAGCTTTTTTTGCTTAACCCTATGCTCGACGCCATTATTATTATTTCATTTATCCTAGCAGGGGCAGGCATTGGCTTTTATAGTGTCGATTTATTGCCTGAGTCGACCCTGACTCAAGTCAACAACCTGGAAGGATTAAGTGCGGTCATCGCCGGATTCGGCGCGCTAATGGGCGGCGTGCTTGGGCTGTCTTTTCAAACTAGCTATCGCCGCCTCGAAAAGCAAGTTAAAGATATGCCACCAGACCGTCTGCTCAGCCGGGCGGTCGGACTGGTTGTAGGTCTGTTAATTGCCAACTTGACGCTTGCGCCGCTGTTTCTGCTGCCTATTCCCCCAGAGTTTGGCTTTATCAAGCCCCTGACGGCGGTGCTAGGCAGTATTGTATTTGCTGTCTCCGGTATGAATTTGGCCGATAGCCAGGGGCGATCGCTGCTGCGGCTAATTAATCCCAACAGCCTGGAGTCGGTGCTGCTGGCTGAGGGCACCCTAAAGCCCGCTGCCACCAAGATTTTAGATACAAGCTGCATCATTGACGGTCGGATTGAGGGGCTGATGTCCACCAAATTTATCGAGGGGCAACTGTTGATTCCTCAGTTTGTCCTCGAAGAATTACAGCAGGTCGCCGATGCCTCTAATGATCAAAAGCGCACCCGTGGACGTCGGGGACTCGATATTTTGAATCAGTTGCGCGAATCTTTCCCCGATCGCCTGGTAATCAACACCGTAGACTACGACGATATTCCCACCGTGGACGCCAAACTGGTAAGGCT
>JBCDFX010000128.1:0-9988 GCA_039177155.1 Cyanobacteria bacterium P01_H01_bin.119 | reverse complement strand
TTATCGAGCACAAGGGTGTGCAGCCGGTGGGCCAATTGCAGGCTGTCGGCAGATTTAATTAAAACGCCGCTTTCCGCCCCTTTGCCAATGCCCACCATAATGGCGGTTGGGGTGGCGAGCCCCAGGGCGCAGGGGCAGGCAATAATCAACACGCCCACTGTGCTAACTAAAGCCTGGGTCAAACTGCCTGTAGCGCTGATCCACAGGGTAAAGGTCAGCAGGGCGATCGCCAACACCATCGGGACAAAGCGGGCAATTACGCGATCGGCTAGCTGTTGAATCGGTGCTTTTGATCCCTGGGCCGCCTGCACCAGTTGAACAATCTGGGCCAGCACCGTGTCTGAGCCGACCCGCCGCGCCTCAAACTGAAAGCTGCCCGTTTTATTTAGGGTGGCCCCAGTGACGCTATCACCGACGGATTTAGCCACGGGCATCGGCTCTCCGGTCACCATCGACTCATCCACCCGCGATCGCCCCTGAATCACCTGCCCGTCTGCGGGAATTTTTTCACCGGGGCGAACCAGGATGCGATCGCCCACCTGCACCTCGGCAATAGGAATATCGATAAACCTACCGCTGCGCATCACCTGCGCCGTTTTGGGCTGAAGCCCCATAAGCTGGCCAATGGCATCAGCCGTTTTGCGCCGCGCCCGGTGTTCTAGCCAGCGCCCCAGCAAGATCAGGGTAATAATCACCGCCGCCGATTCGTAGTACAGGGCAGCGGCCATCTCTGGACTTAGCAAATGGGGAAGCAAGGTCACGCAGAGGGAATAGAGGTAGGCCGTCCCCGTCCCCAGGGCGACGAGCGTATTCATATCGGCGGATTTGCGCCGCAGGGCCTGCCAAGCCCCAATCCAAAACTCCTGGCCGCACCACACCATAACCGGCGTGGTCAGCGCCCACTGCAGCCAGGGATGATGCAGCCAGCTTGGGATAACCGGCAGCGCTATCCCGGTCATCATGGGCATCCCGCCGATCATCAACACGGCACTGGCGATCGCGCCTACGATCACTTTTCTCAATAAAATCCGCTGCGATCGCGCCTTAGTCTCGTCCTGCAGAGCTGCATTTAGCAGAGCGCTATGGTCCACTGCAGTCGCCTGGTAACCCGCCGCTATCACGGCCTGCTGAATCTGATTTAAGTCGGTTTGAGCCGGGTCAAATTCTACCGTGGCCTGCTCAGTGGCAAAGTTTACCTGCCCGCTTAGCACGCCCGGCACCGACTGGATAGCCTTTTCGACGCTAATGGCGCAGGCGGCGCAAGCCATACCGCTGAGGCGGATCTGATGCTGGGTAAGAGTAGACCGATTCGCCATATCAGCGGTTGACTGTGCCTGTGGCTAATGACTATTGCGCCATAATCCTAAAGTCTCTAGCTGACTGTAGGGTCAAGGTGTAGCCTACAGTTTTAGCTAGATTGCGCGCTCCACCCGGTATTGCTGAAGTCGCTGCGCAGACGCAATCTGACTTGTAACCCGGCCTGAACCTTTCAGCGGAGCCAACCAGGCGGCGTGATGTCCATAGCTACACAAAATCTTGGGCGGCTGTCTGGAGAGAGCTGTCTAAAGGGATATCTTTGGAGCCAATCTGTCTAGGGGCGATATCGAGAGTTAACCGAACCGCCGGGATTTTCTATAATCGAAACAGATTGCTTAAAATTTCGTAAAATATCTTTTGACTTATGGCTCAGCTTAGCCTGGAAGAAATCTCTCGCCGGTTGGAGAGCGACAGCAGTAAAGACCGAATGATTGCCCTGGCAAACTTGCGGAATGTGCCCGCCGCCGAGGCTGCGCCTTTGGTGCGAAAAGTAATTGACGATAAAAACTTGCAGATTCGCTCTATGGCCGTGTTTGCCCTGGGCCTTAAGCCTGACGAGCAGGCGTTTGAGACCCTGGTTACCCTGATGGAGAGCGATGCAGACTACGGCATTCGGGCCGATGCCGCTGGGGCGCTGGGCTACCTTGGAGACGAGCGCGCCTTTGAACCGCTAGTACATGCTTTTTACGAAGATGTGGACTGGCTAGTGCGCTTTAGTGCCGCCGTATCTCTAGGAAATTTGAAAGATCCTCGCGCCCACGACGCCCTGATGAAAGCGCTCGATAGCAATATGGAAGTGATGCAGCAGGCGGCGATCGCGGCAATTGGTGAAATCGGCGATGTGGAAGCCGTAGGGAAAATTCTCACCTTTGCTCAGTCTGAAAACTGGCTGGTACGCCAGCGGCTAGCCGAAGCGCTGGGCAACCTACCATCGGATAAAACCGAATCAGCCCTGCGCTTTTTGGCCAAAGATCCCCATCCCCATGTGAAAACGGCGGCGCAAATTTCCCTTGAGCGTTTAGGGAATGTCACCAGCAGTGAGCAAAACCCGTAAAGGATGATCCTTTAAACATCACAACAGCCTTGCAGAGACAAAGCGATCGCGGCCCGTTAGGTCTGGGTGAACTTGAATCTGACGGTAGCAACCGACGGTTTGCAAGATAGAGCGCATCCCCTTGGCCTGACCCTCCATCATTTCTGCCAGCCATAAGCCGCCGGATACCAAATAGCGGGGGCTTTCGGCAGCAAGGGTTTTGAGACTGCTAAGGCCGTCGCTGCCCCCATCTAGCGCCAGACCAGGTTCGTGGGCAACTTCAGGGGCTAATGTTGAAACCACGGCGGTAGGAATGTAAGGCGGGTTTGAAACCACTGCGGCCACCTGGCCTTGTAGATCCGCTAGGGGCTCAAACCAGCTTCCCTGACGAAACTCAATCCGATCGCTGACACCGTTATGAATTGCGTTGGTTTGGGCAATGGCGATTGCTTCTGCGCTAACGTCTACCGCAACGAGCCGGGCTGCAGGCAGCACTTTTGCCAGGCCAATGGCGATCGCGCCGCTGCCCGTACCCAAATCGACCCAGGTGCCCTGTTCCAGGCCCAGCGCCGGCGAAAGCTGACGGGCCAAATCAACGGCCAGATCAATGATTAGCTCCGTCTCTGGCCTTGGAATCAGCACTGCTGGAGATACCTGCAGGGTAAAATCCCGCCAAGGGGTTTGCCCAATTAAATATTGAACCGGCATTCGCTCAGTTAACCGCCGCTGCCAGAGAATGTCTAGCTCGTCCAAGGATAGGGTTGCATTCACCGTTCCACGGCGAAAGCTCGCTAGACGCAGAGATAGCCCGTCAAGAGCGGTGGTTTCCCGCAGCAGCCAGTCGAGCTCTGCCAGGGGAATTTGGGCTGCGATCGCCGCCTGCTGAGCCTGCCGCCGCCACTGCCACAGGCGATCGCCGGGAATCCAGATCTGCCCTACAGGTGCCATCGTTTAGCCGAGGTTACCAGGGCGTATCGCCAACAAATCAGAAAGCTTAGATCGTTCAATGGTGCAGCCCCTATCGGTGAGAGGCCAGCAGCGCTTGCAAAACGTCCGGCGTCACGGCCAGGGTTTCTTCAAAGACGGCGATCGCGCCCGCCTGGGTTAGCCGCTCGGCATATCCCTTGGCATAGGCGGGATTGGGCAAGACATGGGGCGGCAATACCCCCAATCCAAACCACAAGCGCTCCGGCTGCTGGGCCTTGGCCTGCTGGGGCGTTTTGATATCGGCTACCGTATCTCCGATGTAAAAGACGGGCTTTTTAGCCGCTTTGGGATGCTGCGCCTCTAGCTGAGCGATCGCCATCAGCAGCCCCTTAGGGTCGGGCTTGCCGGGGGCATCTTCCATAGTGATTAGCACCGGATTTTTCAGTCCTAGCCGCTGCTCAATCACGTAGCTTGCCGATCCCCGCGTTGCCCCACTAAAAAATCCCCAGATGATTCCAGCCTCGGTGAGCTGCTCAAAATAGGCCGCCGTCACTAGCAGCGGCTCATGGGCGATATAGCCCGTCCACTGAGCCGAATCATCGGGATCGGGTCCCCGGTAGCGGCACTGAAAGTAGTGCACCAGAGCGTCATAGTTTAGAGAAATGTCTGTGCGCGATCGCCCCTGGGCCTCACTGTAGCGGTAAACCAGCTCCTGGGAGCAGTGCCAGTCATTGTTCCAAATGCCTTCACTTTTGAGCTGATCGATATTTTCCACGGTGGGGCGGTAGCGCCCCTCAGTGAAGTGCTCAACGGTATCTGCAATCGCCCGACGATAGGAGCCGCTGACGTCACGGATAACGCCGTCAATATCAAAAACCGCGATCGCGCGACCAGAGGAGGGGGGCATAATGCTATGGCGAGGAGATAACGGTTGAAGTATTATAGAGGACTGTAGTAAAGTTCAGCTCTCCCGCGGAGGTTTTCTGTTGACTCGATTTATTCTAAAGGTGCTTTGGCTTGATAAGGATGTGGCCTTAGCGGTTGATCAGGTGGTGGGCAAGGGAACCAGCCCGCTGACATCATACTTTTTTTGGCCTCGCAATGATGCATGGGAGCAGATGAAAACTGAGCTCGAAGGCAAGAATTGGATCGAGGAAGAGGAGCGGATTGGGCTACTAAACAAAGCCACCGAAATTATTAACTACTGGCAGGAAGGGGGCAAAAGTAAGAGCATGAACGAAGCTCAAGCCCACTTCCCCGAAGTGGCGTTTACCGGTAGTTCATGATGAGCCCTCTATCCTAGTTGCGGTGCAGATACGCAGCGATCGCGCCTATCTCAATCCATTGACATGAAAGCCCAGCAGGCTCAGTTTGCTGGGCTTTCATATCGCGGCCTAGTGGATAACCAACGGTTCTGCTTAGGCAATACTGCCTCGTTTGCGCGCCTCTTTGTACGAGGTGCCCACATTCTTGAGGCCGGCTCGCACCATTTGATCTTCTAGCAGCGCAAAAAACCGGGCGCGATCGCCGCCGCGAACCACCGCCTGATTGTGCGCTTCCGCTAGCGCTACGGGGTAGCCATAGCCTTTCTGCACCTGAGTTAGCGTTAAGCTAAGGGCGCTATTGAACAAAGCCGGATCTTCAGCAACCCAGGCGGGCACTTCCACCCGCGCCACCTCGGCCCCCACGTGGAGATAGCAAAAGTAAATCCGCTGGCCTAGCCCGTATTCATCCAAAATACTGGCGGAACTGCGCCATAGAGGGCTACGCTCTCCCGGTGAGAGCCGCGTCGCCCAAAATGTCACATCTCGCAGGGGGCTAAACACCTGACAAGGGGGGCGATCGTTTTCTTTAGCGCAGTGGGTCAGGCAGTCTGGCGCTAAATAAGGACAGCTTTGCAGCCGCAAAAAGCTTAGGGACTCGCCGCTGCGGGACGCGCTCAAATAGCCCACCAGCGGAATTTTTAGTGCTCTAAGCTGCTCCCAAGCCTCTAGTATGGGCGGCAAAATGCGATCGCGGGCCTCTGCCGGCATTTGCTCTAAAAACCAGTAGATCAAAGAGCCATCCAGCATGGCCAGGGTCTGATTGTTAGGTTTAGCAGCCTGGGCTATTCCCTGGGCCAGCTCCGCTAGCACAACCGCTTCTGCAATGGTGCGGCGATGGCCCATCCACTCTTCGGTACTAATGCCCCACTGCCGCGACAGATATAAGTCTTCAGCCCGGTAAACCACTTCCGGTAAGTTATCGAGGATGGGATAGCGGCTTTGGCCGTAGTGCAACCCCACTCGCCCCACATTGATCAAATAGCAGTAGGCAATTTCATGATGACTCGGGGCAATCTGCGATCCGTCGGTGGCAATCACTGTATGGCAATCGGGGGCCGGATCAATTGCCATGCGAGTATTCAGCGGTTCGAGTGGGCAGGCGGCGGTAAAGGTGAGGCGATCGCGCCCAGATTCTAACTGGTCAACTAGTTCATCTTGACGAAGAATGGCCTGAGTCATCAACTGCTCAGCCCGCTCCACCCGTCGATGGGCAGCCGCCGCTTCACGGGTAAGATGGTCGCTAATGCCCTGCATTTGCTGAGCAATTTTCATTAAGTCGAGCATTTCTTTTCCGCTCAGATCATTGCAAATACAAGCTGGGATAGGTGTTTCTGAGTATCAAGCACTGCTCAATGCATTCCAAAAAGAAATTCTGAATGATCGGTAAAAACACTATCTAGACATCTACTAAATCTCATGGAGCAATTTATCGATTACTATTCTTACGTCTAAAATGACTGCCTTAGCTAAACAAGCATTGAACCTCTATCGACACATCCTGAAACGAAAGTGGGATAATCTGCCCTGATTTCAGCACCTGTTCTGTGTGGTAGTCGCCATCAAAAATATTGCGAAAGACCTTCAGTTGAGACTGCTTTAAGTCCACAACCCAGTATTCTAAAATGCCTGCCGTTGAGTAAACTTGACGCTTCTCGCCAGTGTCCTTTTTTAGTGTGGTATCGGAATATTCAATTAGCCAAAAGATATCTTTCGCATAGGGATGATGTGCCAAATAGCGACGCAGAGGCGGACGCACAATGGCAATATCTGGAATCGGTTCAGAATCATCCGGCAGTGTGATGGGCTTGGTTTCTCGAACTGAGGCGCGATCGCCCAACTTTTGCCGCAGATATTGCGCCCCCTCGCTGCTGTAGCAGGCATGAGGTTCACGCTCCGGTGCCATAAGCACAATATCTCCACAGAGCAATTCAACCGCCTGGTCCTCAAACACACCGGCATCGATCGCGGCGTGGTAGCGATCAATGGTCCACTTGTAGAGGCTGACGGTCATGGCGTCCCTTTTTTAATCTATTCAGGGCACAAGCAATAAGGCTTAATGCATCCCTGGTTCAATCTGATTGAGGGGAATAAAGCACTCGTGGGGCAGCAGCACCGGGCGACCGCTAAAAATCAGCTTGCCTCGGTGGTTAACTCGGCTAATGGCAACCCCCAAAGGCCGCTGAATTTCTTCAGGATGCACCTCATAGTAGGTGCGATAAATATGACGAGCCGCTCTCAGTAGCGCCGGGTCAAACAGCAGCGGCGTTTCACCGACGCTTTGGGGTTCGGGTAATCGACCATTTTCGAGTTGTAGGCTTTGCACGTTGTGGTTCCCCAGTTAGATAGCTCGACTTTAATAGATCTTTTGTATTCCTTCAAGCGGAATTTTCCTTAGTTTAGCGCTTGCAGCAGGGCCTGACCCATGGCTTTGCATCCGACGGGCTGCATCCCTTCAGACATAATATCTCCCGTGCGATAGCCCTGGTCCAGAACGGTTAAGACTGCCTGTTCAATGCGACTGGCGGCATTAGGTTCGTTTAACCCGTAGCGCAGCATCATTGCAGCGCTGAGCACCTGCGCCAGGGGATTGGCTTTGTCTTGTCCAGCGATATCTGGGGCCGATCCGTGAACGGGCTCAAACACACCGGGGCCGTCTGCGCCCAAACTGGCAGAGGGCAACATGCCGATACTGCCCGTAATCATTGCCGCCGCGTCGGAGAGAATATCGCCGAAGAGGTTGCCGGTCACAATCGTGTCAAACTGCTTTGGCCAGCGGACCAGCTGCATAGCGGCATTGTCTACATACAGATGAGACAGTTCCACATCGGGGTAGCCGCGAGATAAGGCTGTAACGCGATCGCGCCAAAGTTGGGACACTTCCAGCACGTTGGCCTTATCCACTGAGCAGAGCTTGCCACTGCGTTTTTGCGCGGTTTCGTAAGCCACTTTCGCAATGCGATCGATTTCTGCCACGGTGTAAGCCATGGTATTGACCCCCCGCTTCTGCCCTGTTTCACTTTCAAACACCCCTTTGGGCTGACCAAAATAGATTCCGCCGGTAAGTTCGCGCACCACCATAATATCGACCCCCTCAACGATGTCTCGTTTGAGAGAAGAGGCATCCACAAGCTGGGGCAAAATAGTGGCCGGGCGCAGATTGGCAAATAGCTTCAGCCCGGCTCGCAATCCCAGTAGCCCCGTTTCGGGCCGCTGAGGGCGGGGCAGGCTGTCCCATTTGTAGCCGCCGATCGCGGCCAGCAGCACCGCATCGCTTTGGCGGCAGGTGTTTAGGGTTTCTTCGGGCAGCGGGCTGCCTGTTGCATCAATGGCCACACCGCCGATGAGCGCCGTTTGGAAGTCAAAGCTTAGCCCGTCTTGCTCGCCTACCCGCTTGAGCACATCCAGGGTCACGGCCATAATCTCGGGGCCAATGCCGTCGCCGGAGAGCAGGGTAATCTTATAGGATTGGGCCATAGCGAGCGGACATAAAAAGACTCAGGCTCAACATGGTATCTCAAAATCTGAGTTCTGATCCGCCCCTGCGCTACGGTGTAACAGTTTGCCGAAAGCGATCTAACCTGTTGAATGCTCCAGCGCTATGACCACGCCAGCCCTTTATATCCAGAGCGTTTCCATTGATAGCGGCGGGGTGTCTGTTCCCGCTTATCTGGCGGTGCCCGACGGGGCCGGGCCGTTTCCGGTGGTGGTGGTGATTCAAGAGGTGTTTGGCGTCAATGCCCATATCCGCGATGTGGTTGAGCGTATTGCTAAAGAAGGCTATATCGCGATCGCCCCTGCTATTTACCACCGCCAGATCAAAGATTTTGAGGTCGGCTACAGCGCCGCCGACCTTGCCGCAGGGCGCACCTACAAAGGGGGCACCCAGGCCGACGAACTGCTAGCAGATGTGCAGGGCTGTGTGGCCTACACCCGGAGCCTGGCAAACGCTAAGGCCGAAAAAGTCGGCTGTATTGGGTTTTGCTTTGGCGGGCACGTGGCTTACCTGGCCGCAACGCTAAGTGAGGTAAGGGCAACCGCCTCATTCTACGGCGCGGGAATCACCACTCAAACGCCGGGGGGCGGTGCCCCCACCGTAACGCTAACGCCTGACATTAAAGGGGTAATCTACGGATTCTTTGGCACTGAAGATCCGTTGATTCCCAATCCGCAGGTGGATGAGATTGAAGCGGCATTAACCGCCAGCGGGGTTAAACATCAGATTTTTCGCTACGACGGGGCCGGGCACGGATTTTTCTGCGATCGCCGAGAGAGCTATCGCCCCGAGGCTGCGGCCAGTGCCTGGGAGCAGGTCAAACGCCTGTTTAGGGAAAATTTATAGGTTACTGGGCTAAAACTGCCGATAAGATAGAGGGCTATAGCAGCCATGGAGGCCACCCTTGACCTTTTCCGCAGAAGATTTCGCTAAAGCCCTCGAACAGCACGACTACCAGTTTCAAAAAGGCAGCGTGGTCTCCGGCAAAGTGTTTAGCTACGGCACCGACGGGGTGTATGTGGATATCGGCGGCAAGTCAGCTGCCATTCTTCCTTTTAGCGAAGTGGCCCTAAAAAAGTTTGACCCAGAAGACCTACCGGAGATTTTGCCCCTAGAGAGCGATCGCCAGTTTTTAATCACCCGCGACCAGGACGAAAATGGTCAGGTCGTCCTCTCTATTCGTCAGCTCGAAATCAAATCCCTTTGGGAGGAGCTACAGCAGCAGCAGGACAATGGCGAAACCCTGACGGTGAACGTGACCGGTAACAACAAAGGCGGCGTTATTGTAGATGTTCACGGACTGCGGGGCTTTGTGCCGCGATCGCATCTGTCGCCGGTTCCCAATGACCTTGCGAGCCTGATGGGTGCCACTTTAACCGTAGCCTTTTTAGACGTGCGCCCAGACGACAATAAGCTAGTGCTCTCCCAGCGTATCGCCGCCCGCACCGCCACCATGAGCAAGCTAGAGCCTGGGCAACTGATTGAAGGCACCGTGGTCAATATCAAACCCTTTGGCGTCTTTATAGAATTCAACGGGGTTACGGGCCTGCTGCATATCAAGCAAATCAGCAAAAACTACGTGGACTCGCTGCCCAACTGGGTCAATATTGGCGATCCGATTAAAGCGGTAGTAGTTAGCCTAGACGAGGTAAACCGGCGGATCTCACTCTCCACAAAGGTGTTAGAAAAACACCCCGGCGAAATTTTGAACGACTTTGCCAGCGTTATGGCAGAAGCTGAGGAGCGATCGGCAGCCGTGGGCGAAATGCTGGCCAAAACCGATCTGTAACCCCCAAAAATCTGGAAAAATCCAAAAACGCCCATCTCTAACGGCAGAATCTATCCGTTATCCGGCCTAGCCCAAGTGCCAATCTTCCAGGTGTGCAAATCCCA
>JBCDFX010000127.1:0-10008 GCA_039177155.1 Cyanobacteria bacterium P01_H01_bin.119 | reverse complement strand
TATTGCTGCGATCGCAACTCGGCAGGGATACAGTCCACTGTTTCCGCTGGCCGGTCAGGGCAATGCCCAACACGCCTTGATTATCGTTAGGGCAGATAGTGAGATTAAAACCCTAGGGCAGCTCCAAGACAAAGTAGTCGCCCTGGGCGAGCCAGGGTCAGCCGCAGGCTACTATCTTCCGCTGTACGATCTCTACGGGCTGACGCTGCAGGCGGCTCGCTTTGCCGCCACCCCAAAGCAGGTCTTGCAGTGGATCAGCGACGGAGAAGCCGATGCCGGCGCGATCGCCGATGTAGACTACGAGCGCTACAAAGCCGAATTTGAGGCCAGTAGCTTTCAAATTTTGCATAAAAGCCGGGCTATTCCTGTAGGTATGGTGCTAATGGGGCCAGTGGAGCGTAGCCGGGGCGAACTGATTACGCGTCTGCTGCAGGAGGCTCCGGCCGATATTATTAGCGACGCCCGCTATGTGCCCAGTGCCCCTCTGCCGGACTACGACGGCTTTATTGAGATTGTCAATAAGATCGCTCCCTTAGAAGATCGAGTCAGGCAATCACCAGCTATTTTGATCCTTGAAGACCAGCCCGCCGAGACCGAAGAAACTGAATAAACCCAGCGAGCTATACGGCCTTAACGGGCGAAAAGTTGCCGGTGGGCAGCAGCCGTTTCACCCACCGCCGCACCCCCAGACTGTTGGCCAACCTATTGATAAACCAGGGATAGCGGGTTAAGCGGTGCAGCCAGAGGCCCACGGTAAACTCGCTTTGGAATTGATGATGCAGCTCGGCATCGTAGGCCGATAGGCTGGCTGAGTCAAAGCGCTGCTGAGCGATCGCCCGTTCAATATAGGCAGCGGCAATTTGGCCGGAGATCATCGCGTTTCCGGTTCCAAAGCCCGTAAATGGATTGGAGACGCCCGCCGCATCTCCCAGCAGCAGGTAGTTGTCCCCTGAGAGGGGGCCGCTGTTAGGGATTGCCAACCGGGTTGACCATCGCTCAACGGTACCTACCTGCTGAGCAGACCGGAAACGGGGTGCAAATCGGGGGTGATTTTTAATGAGATCCCAAAAGAGGGCTTCTAAGTCAATCTGCTGCCGTTCAATCCGACGACTAAGGCTACCAAGTCCCACCTTCACCACGCCGTTAGCTAAGGGCACCACATAGACAAAGCCAGGAACGATTTGCCTTAGAAAATGACCCTCCACATGGGGATCGCGTTCAAATCCGGTGACGCCTGTGAAATAGGCATGGATGGCCTGGGTTTCGGGCTGCCTGGGCTGGATGCCCCCTGACGACTGTTGGCCCAGCGTTTTAAGAACAATGGACTGGGTGCCGTCTGCTCCGACAATCAGCCGAGGATTGAGAACTTGGGTACGCTCCCCTTGGCGCAGGGTGGCCTGGAGGCGATCGCCTCGGCGCACAATCTCCGCAATTTCCCAACCAAAATGAGTTTGTGCACACTCTGTATTGAGGTGCTGCACCAGCAAATGGTCGAAGTGCAGCCGGCTCATGGTCATCAATGGCGCAGTCATCGATGGCGCAGTCATCAACGGCGCAGTCACCAACGGCGCAGTGCTGCCTGCCTGAGCAACGGTGGCCCTGTTAGAGCGCAGAACCCGGGTGCCGGAGCCGCGATCGCCAAAAATATGCGCGCCGTGCCAGCAGTGGTGTAGATGGGGGCTTTGAAGAATGGCCTGCGTCAGGGTCTGATCGCTCAGCGCGGCAGTGACCGCCAATACTTTAGAGCCAAAAACATTGCCATCGACTTTATCGCGGGGAAATTGCAGCCGATCGACAACGGTGTGAGGAATGCCCTTGTCCCCCAAAAATAAAGACGCCGTGGCCCCGGCTGGCCCCGCCCCAACAATCAACACGTCAGCAGCATCGGCGGCTGAGGTAACCGGCTGTGCCATAACTTTGACCCTTCAAATGCTTTAAGGTCAGCATACTATTCCACAGGATCGTCCGCGAAGCGTGAAGCCAGGCTGCTAAATAGTCCGTCGGATAGACCACTGGATAAACTCCACAGCAACCCGCCGAAAGGTTCGGCCGGTTGCGAGTCAGATTGCCTCTGTATCAACAACTCCAGCAACACTGGGTGGAGCACGCAATCTGACCAAAGCTATAGATACACGGCGTTTATGCCGTATCAGCCGCTTCGCCCTGGAATTAGGCTACTGCTAAGGCGCTTGATTACTTTGTTGGCGATGTCGCTGTAGTGCAGCTCACCCACTAAAAGCTGACCCAGCCGGGCAGTGGCGCTGGGGCGCTTGATGGCGATGCGGTAGCCCACTCCCGGCATCCGGTAAAAGACACCCGCAATCCGCTGCGCCCACTGCATATCTGCGCCTAGCTCTGCCTGCAGGATTTGGCTGTAGGCTGCGATCGCCTCTTTATTTCCAGCCAGCGCCTGAGCGATCGCCTCTGCCGCTTTGACACCGCTGAGGATGCTTGGACGAATGCCCTCTGCCGTTAGGGGATCGGCGACACCAGCGGCGTCGCCCACCAGCAGCGCCTGTTGGGCATGAAGAGGCGCATTGCCGTCCCAAATTTTGAGCGGATGAACCGTATAAGTTCCGGCCTCGGCTTCGACGCCAAAGCTAGCGGCATACTGTGCGAGCAGGGCTTTGGCGTCTGCCGTCTTTAAGTCTCCGCCGCGCAGGGTGCAGGCGCCCAGCGAGAAACTCGCTGAGCCCGGAAAATTCCATAGACAGCCATTTTTAAGCTGGCCAAATTCAAAATTGGCCCCAATCTGGGCTGTCTCAGCTGAAACCGGCAGGTTGAGCAGCGCCGCAGTACGCGTTTTACCAGGAGATCGCTTTAACCACCCGGCCATTGGACCCTCTGCGCCATCGGCGGCAACCAGATAGGTCGCCTCAAAGCTGCCTGAAGCCGTGTGTACCTGCCAGCGATCGCCGGCAAAGTTGAGCCCAGTAACCGGCGTGTCGTCCTGTACGCTAGCGCCCTTGGCCTGCGCCTGCGCCAGTAGGAACTGATCGAAGCGATCGCGCTCTACAATCCACAGAGCAGACCTTCCCGGCAGTTTGGCCTCCACCGGGTCGCCCAGCTTCCAGGTGTAGCGAATCGCTGTGACTTCTCGATTGATAACTGGCGCAAAGTCAACGTCAAACCACTGAGCAATGCTGGGAGAGACCGCCCCGCTACAGGGCTTAAAGCGAGGTAGGCGGGCCTTTTCCAGCACGAGCACACTGTGACCCTGCTGGGCCAGGTGATAGGCGACGGTTGCCCCTGCTGGCCCCGCGCCGACAACAATGCAGTCCACCATAGGTTTGATTAGGGTTGTAATTGAGTGAAAAATTCGCTGTAGCCTACCTGGGCCAGTTGCCCAGGCTCCCTGATTTCAGACGTGTTCGCAAACGTTTGTATCGCTCAACGGTTCAATACACTAGGAGCGATCGCCGCCTCAGAAGTTCCATCGTCGCCGTGAGAGATCGTGTGTCATCTGATAGTGATTTTGGAGCACCGTGTGAGCCACCCGTGTTTTACTGATTACTTCGGAATTCAAAATAGGCCACCGCCTCTCTGTGGCGATATTTTTCAGCCACGGCTAAGGGCGTATCTCCATCCCCATCCACCACATTGGGATCAGCGCCTGCATTTAGCAATAGCTCAATCATCGCCACCTGTCCGGTGCTGGCTGCCAGGTGCAGCGCAGTGATGTCATGGGTGCCGCTGCAAAACGCACAGCCCAGCAGGTAGTCAAAATCTGCATTGACATCGGCCCCGGCCTGCAGCAGGAGAATCGCCGCTGCCGGATCTTCCTTAATAACGGCCTGGTGCAAGATTGTGCCGCCTCGCTGGAGGCGATTGAGCACCTTGCTTCGCAGCTCTAAATCGGCCCCGTGATCAATCAGCAGGTGCATCATCCCCTTGTTGCCCCTAAACAAGGTGCACTCCAGTAGAGAAACCCTAACGCCGCTATTGCGAATAGGAACCCGCGCGTTCGGATCGCCCCCGGTACTTAAATAGCTAGAGAGCACCGCTTCATCGGTGCAGATATCATTTGGGGTTAGCCCAAACTGACTGGGCAAGGCCCAGCGATAAGCGTTGAGCAGAGCAACCCAGGCGATCGCCCCCAGGCTCACCGCCGCAATTTTCCACAAGGGGACTCGATCTGGAAAGGGAGAAAAATTTGAATCAGTCATATCTCTTCGATAGCAGCCGAGGGAAAATGCGGTGAGCAATCCAACCAAAGCTATCAAATGTTGTCAGCCATTGGACCCGCGCGCTCAATTAGCCCTAGTCCAGAATACCCACCCTGACTTTAGACCTGACGCGCCCAAGCTATACCCTACGTCAGTCTACGGCTGCCTTCAAAATGAATTAGGCTGTGGTTTGTTTAATAAGCGCTTTAATTTTTAAGCTGACGTATGGACTCCATCCAAATTACAGGGCTGCGCGCCTATGGATATACAGGATTTTTGCCGGAGGAAAAGAAGCTGGGGCAGTGGTTTTCGGTTGACCTAACGCTGTGGATAGACCTATCGAAAGCAGCCCAGAGCGATCGCATCGAAGATACCCACGACTATGTGGCCCTGACCCAAGCGGTGCATAACATTATTCAGAATGAGCAATTTGACCTGATTGAGCGCTTGGCTGACGCGATCGCTCAAACGGCCCTGCATCTCGATCACCGCATCACCCGGGTAAAAACTCGCCTCACCAAAGTCAGCCCGCCCGTTCCTAACTTTGAGGGCCAGATTTCTGTAGAAATTATCCGAGACCGTTAATGGAAAGCGGCAGTCAGGTGCTCTATTGGGCACCCTATGGCAAAAGCAGTTGTGACTTTGAACAGCTGCGACTTTAATCATCTGCAAAAAATTTATGACTGCATTTAGGAGGATTGATATATGGCCACCGTCTTGGTAACCGGTACAGCGGGTTTTATTGGCTTTTTTGTCAGTCAGGCCTTACTTGACCAGGGATATACCGTTGTCGGCGTGGACAATCTCAATCCTTACTACGACGTGGCCCTGAAACAGGCCCGCTTAGACAACCTGCTGCGCCAAGACCGCTTTACCTTTCATAAACTAGATTTGGCCGACCGCGTCGCTACGAGCGAGCTATTTGCCCATGCTTCCGTGCAGCGAGTGATTCATCTGGCTGCCCAGCCCGGCGTGCGCTACTCCATTGAAAATCCTCACGCCTATGTGGACAGTAACCTAGTCGCATTTATGAACGTCTTAGAGGGTTGTCGCCATCTCCAGGTTGAGCATTTAGTCTATGCGTCTTCCAGTTCAGTGTATGGTGCCAATCGGGATCTGCCGTTTTCAACCGATCAAAATGTGGATCGCCCGGTCAGCCTCTATGCCGCCACCAAAAAAGCGAATGAGCTGATGGCTTACACCTACAGCCATCTCTACAACTTTCCGATTACCGGACTGCGATTTTTTACGGTGTACGGCCCCTGGGGACGCCCAGATATGGCCCTGTTCAAATTCACCAAAGCCATCGTAGAAGGCAAACCTATTCAAATCTTTAACCACGGCAAAATGCAGCGGGATTTTACCTATGTAGATGACATCGTCGATGGGGTGGTGCGGACTCTAAATCACCTGCCCAAGGTTGATCCGACTTCAGCTTCCTCTACCGCACGGCATCAGGTCTACAACATTGGCAATCATCGTCCAATTTCTCTGCTGACCTTTGTGGAAACCTTAGAGAAAGCCCTAGGCGTCGAGGCCCAGAAGCAATTTTTGCCCATGCAGCCAGGAGATGTTCCGGCCACTTACGCTGATATCACGGCCCTGAGCGACGCCGTTGGCTTTCAGCCCCGCACCCCAATCGAAGTTGGCATTCCCAAGTTTGTGGACTGGTACCTGGGCTACTACGGCCTTGCCCGGCCTCAAGCCCTAAGCAAGGTCTCTGACTCAAGAGCGTAGACTTTCAGGATTAGTGAACAATGTCGCCACCCGCTCGGCAGGCTAAAGCCGCCTTAGCGCATTCGCTGCAGGCTAGTAAAAATGCCGGTACCAAAACACAGCAGCAGCAGCAGCCAGAAAATAATCCCAGGCATAAACGAGAATAGGGATAGTCCCTTGAGGAACCAGACAATCGCGGTTACTACCAGCGTTGCGAGAAATAATTGAGTCGCGGGTTGTTTTGGCATGGCACAAACTAAGATGGGCTGAGGTTGGCAAATTGTTAAGAACTACCGCTTAAGAACTTACCGCTTAAGAACTACCGCGCAATCCGCCCAAAATCCCGACGCCAAAGGCCAGTAAAACCATTGCGCCAATAACATATCCCGGAATTTGGCTAATCCAACCCAATCCTCGCAGGACTAAAATGACCGCTGCCAGCACCAGCATGACGCCGACAATACTAAGAATGATTCGAGTTGCCATAACCCACGCCGCAGTCTGCCCTGGAAAGTTTACCGAAACTTTATGGAGCAATGATGTCTTGCTTACAATTTGGCCCGCAAATTTAGTAATAATACGCAACAAACAGAGGTCCAACCTCTGGGCATCTTATCAATAAAGACTCAAACTGCCTGCTGCACCTGGAGGATCTTTTGGTTATGCTTTCCGTTGAAACCCCTCACTTTGCTGCTTTTCAGCCTCCTCCTCAGATTAAGTCGCTTTCGCCGCTGCTCAGGGGCAAAATCTTAGTTGATACTCGCACAGAGCGCTCTGGTCGCAACGCGGTTACCGCTGAGATGTATTTACCGCTGAGGCGATCGCAGGTCTGGGGCCAGGTGACCAACTATCCTCGCTGGGTAGAGTTTTTCCCCGATATCGTGCAGAGCCGGGTACTGGCGGAGAGGGTTGATAAGGCGCACGCCAGCAAGCGAATTTATCAGCTTGGGCGTAAAACATTCTTAATGCTGGCCATAGAAGCGGAGATTTATCTGCAAGTGACTGAATTTCTTCAAGAGCGCATTCAGTTTCGCTTTGAGCAAGGCACCTTTTCAGACTTTTCTGCTGACCTGACCCTTCAAGATCATGGCCAGGGCACAGTCTTAACCTACGCGGTACAGGCGACCCCCCTTATTCCGGTGCCCGGGTTTATGATTGAGCAGCTGCTGCGGCAAGATCTGCCGGGCAATATGGCTCAGATGCGCCGGGTGCTGTGTGCCTAGCGTATGACCTACCCTCCGTCCAACTGCGACGCCGACAATGCCCAAGACGACAATACCCCAGAAGTATCTCTCCCTTGATGATCGCCTTTATGCTTACCTGGTAGCTACCAGTGTACGAGAACCAGAGGTGCTGGCTCAACTGCGTCAGGAAACCGCCCAAATGCCCATGGGACGGATGCAGATTTCCCCCGATCAGGGGCAGTTTATGGGGCTGCTGGTGCAGCTGATCGGGGCTCGCAAAACTTTAGAGGTGGGTGTTTTCACTGGCTACAGCGCCTTGGCGGTTGCGCTGGCGCTGCCGCCAGACGGCAAGATTATTGCCTGCGATATCGACGAAAAAACGACTGCGATCGCTCGTCGTTATTGGGTTATTGCCGGTGTTGAGCATAAAATTGACCTGCGCATTGCCCCTGCCCTAGAAACCCTTAATCAGCTTTTAGACCAGGGCGGCGCAAATAGCTTTGACTGCGCCTTTATTGATGCCGATAAGCGCGGCTACGATGCCTACTATGAAGCAGCGCTAGCCCTAGTCCGGCCCGGTGGCCTGATTTTGATTGATAATGTGCTGTGGTCAGGGCGCGTCGCCGATCCCAGCGCCGACGACCTAGCCACCCAGGCCATCCGCGCCCTAAACCAAAAGCTTAAAGCCGATCAGCGCGTTACTGTAAGTTTGGTAACCATTGGGGACGGGCTTACTCTGGCCGTCAAACGATAGCCTGCGGCATCGGAGCGACTGACGCAAACGTTCTTATAAAAGCCCTCTGACGCGCAATCCGTCCGACCTTTGGGATCTTCTAAGCGATGGCTATGGCAGCCGAAGGAACGATTAGGACAAGGCTATGAGTCAGATTACTTCTGCGCCAACGACTCCAGCGACACTGGGTGCGGTAAGCAATCTGACCAAAGCTATATATCAGCGCAGAGCGCAAAACTTGCGTGCCCGATCGAACTCTGGATCCTGCCAGGAGAAGGCAAAGTGACTCACCGACTGAATTTCCGGTGCGGCTCGTTGAAGGGCCTGCATCTGAGACTCTAAAGATGGGCGCTCGCTGTAAGCTTGCCCCCAAGTGCCGGCCAAAACGGGCTTGACAAACCGCTCAGCCCCAGGCCCGGCCTGGGCCAACACATCGCGAATTTCTTGGACAATACAGCCTGTATTGCCGCAGATGGCGTAGGCCATCGGATGCCAACCCATCCAGGTGGGAAAACGATTCCAGTGCTGCAGCCGCGAATCATAGCCACGATCGCCCACGGGTCGGTTGCCACCCGGAAAAAACACGGCCCCAGTCGGAATTCCTTGACGCTGAACAGGTTCTGATGACTGAATCAGAAAGTCAACCACCCCCTGCACCGCGTGAGCCACGCTGAGTCGCCAAAGCTCATCCTGTAAAATCGTTCGACGAGCAGAGGGAGATGTAGTACCGTTTGTCGAACCTGGAATACGGCTCTGCCAGAGAGGTTCAGCCTCATTGGGAAAACGACTTTGAACATCGGCAATATTGGCTTCTGTCAGGTAGCCCTGGCTCAGATAGCTGCGAATCAGACTCAATCCCTGGTTGTTCAGCGCCCGCTGAAACAGCGCCTGCTGGGCTGCGTTGCCGTATATCCAGAGATCGCCGACGCCATCTGCCACCGATTCGGTCCCAAGCCCCCTGGGATAGCGGATATAGTCAAACAGCATGCCGTCAGGTCGCCGTTGCGCCACGGCCTGCAGCATCCGCTGGAAATCTTGCTGCGCTAAAGGACTGTACGGATCGACAAAAATTTCTTCGGGGTTGCCCGTTGCTCCTCGGGTGGCGTAGGCATAGGCATCCTCACCGTGACCGTTGCGGGCAATCACCTGCCGCCGATCGGAGCGCTGAGCATAGGAATAGCCAAAATTAAGACTAAACACCCAGGCCGATACATCTAACCCCCGGGCGCGTCCTTTGGCAATCGCTTCCGCCAGCAGGTCTCGATTTTCGTATCCCGGCGTTTGCACCAGCGCAGGCCAAACTGTGGGATTGTTGGCCTTGGGCAACATAACGCTGCCCCCGTAGAACACCTCGACATAGACCTGACTGTAGCCATAGTTGACGATTCGATCCATCACTGCTTCTAACATGCCCGGCTGCAGATCGCAGGGATAGAGACGAATCCACGTGGCCTGCTGCTGGGGCCAACTGCGACCGCGGCAGGTTTGCATCTGCCGGGCGTGCTGCTGAACGAGCCGATCATAGTCTTGGCGGGCTTGGGCATCTCCCTGCATCGCGCTCTGCCGCAGGGCCTCTTTGCGGCTAACTTCAGCCTGATTGAATTGGCAATAGGCATTAAGCTGCGCTCTAGCCATCTTGGCGGGAACAACGCTAACAGCTAAAGCGAAAACCAATACCGCAAATCGTCGCAGCCAATTCTGCGTCGTCAAATCCGGTGGATCTTGCATGGCGTCCATACGTTAAAAAGGGGCAACCGTAGTCAATGCTGCCCCATGATACTCAAACAGCCTCAATCTGACCGGAAGATATTGCAATCCCCAAAAAGACCCTGAAAAGTTCAGGCGGGTTGCGAGTCAAATTACTATTATGTCAACCACTCCAGCGATAACAGATGCGGTGAGAAATCGACCAAAGCCATGCCGATAGCTTTTTAGCTATTGTTAGCTATCGCGATGAGAGTGGGTATCAAACCCGTCAGATGTGAGATTCGACTCCGATTCAGCAACTGAATCAACAGTGGCCGGATCAATCTCGATCTCCCCAGACGCCAATGCCCCAGACGCCAATGCTCCAGACGCCAGCGCTTTGGTCAGCGTGCTCAACTTCATGCGCTGAATGTAGGGCCATCCCCCATTCACCTCTATATCGCGCAGTAGCATGTACAACTTTTGCCGATTTTGGGGCAGCGCGTCTTGAAAGGCGGTCTCG
>JBCDFX010000126.1:0-10056 GCA_039177155.1 Cyanobacteria bacterium P01_H01_bin.119 | reverse complement strand
GTGGCTCACCAGGCCCAAGTGATCGATATGCAGGACGGGGCAGCCCTAGCCCAGCTTGTTCGGCGGGTGCGACCTGATCTGATTGTGCCTGAGGTAGAGGCGATCGCCACTGACACCCTGATTGAGTTAGAGCAAGAGGGCTGGCGAGTGATTCCGACGGCCCGCGCCACCCGTCTGACAATGGATCGTGAAGGCATTCGGCGACTGGCGGCTGAAACCCTGGGGCTAAAGACCTCTCCCTATCGCTTTGCCGCTACCCTGGAAGAGTACCAGAGCGCGATCGCCGCCGTTGGGCTACCCTGCGTGGTGAAGCCAGTGATGAGTTCATCGGGCAAAGGGCAGAGCTTGGTACGCACCGATGCCGATATCAGCCGGGCTTGGGACTATGCCCGCAGCGGCAGCCGGGGGCAATCGACCCGGGTGATTGTGGAAGGCTTTGTCACCTTTGACACCGAGATTACTCTATTGACGGTGCGGGGCAAAGCCGGAACGTTCTTTTGTCCGCCCATCGGTCATCGCCAGGTAGACGGGGACTACCGAGAATCTTGGCAACCCTGTGAGCTATCGGCCCAAGCTCTAGAAACCTGCCAGCAGATGGCCCAAGCCGTCACCGATGCCCTGGGAGGCTGGGGAATCTTTGGTGTGGAGTTGTTTATTGCCCAGTCTCAAACAGAGCCCGTGGTGTATTTCAGCGAAGTGAGCCCCCGTCCCCACGATACGGGCATGGTCACCTTGATTAGCCAAACGATGTCTGAGTTTGAGCTGCACGTCCGGGCGATCGCCGGACTCCCCATTGGCCCTATCGATCTGATTCAGCCCGGGGCCTCAGCAGTGATTTTGGCCCCCGGCGAGAGCGACAATCCTCAGTTTATGGGGATGGCCGATGCCCTGAGCGTGCCCACCAGCAAGCTAAGGCTCTTCGGTAAGCCTCGCTGCCACAACAATCGCCGCATGGGAGTTGCCCTAGCGCTAGGCGTCAATACCGATCAGGCCCGCCAGCGCGCGGCAGACTGCGCGGCGCGGGTCAGCGTTGTGCTGTAATCGTCTAAATAAGAGCCTCTAGCTGCCTAAACCCACCTGGGTCAGAATCCAGAGCAGCAGTCGGTTGACAATTGAGAGCGCGATCGCACCCAGAATAGCGCTCCAAAAGCTTTTAAGCCGAAAGCCGCTGACCAGCTTGGCCGTTAGCCCAAACAGCAGGGCGTTGACCAATATCAAAATCGGCAGCAGCAAAATATTAATAAAACGACTCCAGCGATACTGGGTGCGCTCAGCAATCTGACTAGAGCGATAGAGAGTGCCTGGGGAAATGTCGCTTTCCCCAGACCCCATCGACCAGAACGAACCGCCGTTCTGGACTTCGCGGAAGGGGTGGCCTGTGGGTAAGAGAGTAAGCCCCAAACCCAGGCGCTAGGGGAATTGTATTCTTGGATAATGATTGTATGACAGCCGAAAGAATGATTAGAACAAAGCTGCAAAAGCGATAGAGCAGAAATGCGGCTCGCCGCAGTGGTAGGCTGATGGCAGCTGACGGGCACCGTGATGCCCGTCAGAGTAAATGCTGAGTTAAACCATATCTACATTTAGATTCATATCTAGCTCCGCAGTTTTCTTCAGACTAAAACGCCAGGTTTCAAATTGGATATGGTTTAAGAATGTTGAACTTAATTTAAGAGTAGAGAGTAAAAACCATGTATAACGCGATCGCTAGCAGCGGTTACACTCCCAGCACAGCCGGCAGCCGACTCTTTGTCTACGAGATTGAAGGTATTCGCAACAATGGAAAAGTTGTCCCTAACAAATCTCAGATTCGCAACAGCGGTACCGTCTATCGCACCGTGCCCTACAGCCGCATGAATCAAGAGATGCAGCGTATTCAGCGTATGGGCGGCACCGTTGTCAGCATCCGCCCTTTAGACGCCAGCGGCGGCGAAGACGCCTCGGCGGAATCTTAATTCAATCTGAAAATGAAGCAGGCTAGACACTCAAAAATAACTATTGTCGAGAGAATATAGGGAATGAGCTAAGGAACCGACGCCGTTTTCTTGACCCTTTGGTTTCACTCTTTGGTTTCATTGAGGGTCCCTGCGCGGGACTGAACCTCAGTGATACCCTTAAGCTAACCCTAACAAATCAATCATTTACCCTATTGAGGTAGATGATTTTTGTCGGGCTACGTTGGGTCTAGAGAGACAAGAGTAAAAAGAATGTACAACGCAATCGCTAGCAGCGGTAACGCCGCTCAAACTTCGGGTAGTAGGCTCTATGTCTACGAGATCGAAGGTCTTCGTAACACGACTGGGTCGTTTGTCAGCAAATCCCCCATCCGTAATAGCGGTCGAGTTTATATGACTGTTCCATACAGTCGTATGAACCAGGAAATGCAGCGCATTCAGCGTCTTGGGGGTACGGTTGTGAGTATTCGACCTCTGGAGGCTGGTATTGAAAATGGTAATGCGGTTCCTGCAGCTGCTCAGTCTGCACCTTCAGGAGATTCCAAGAAGCCCATGACTCAAACAAAGTCTAAAGTCCCTGCCAATATTTACAAGCCCAAAAGTCCCTATGTCGGCAAATGCCTCTCCAATGAGGAGCTGGTGGATGAGGGCGGCATTGGCACCGTTCGCCACCTAACGTTTGACCTCTCAGAGGGTGATTTGTACTACCTAGAGGGTCAAAGTATTGGCATCGTCCCCGAAGGCACCGACGAGAAAGGAAAGCCTCATAAGCTGCGGCTTTATTCTATTGCGTCCACCCGTCACGGCGACGGGCTCGACGATAAAACCGTGTCCCTCTGTGTCCGTCAGCTGGAATATAAGCATCCGGAGTCGGGAGAGACCGTCTACGGTCTTTGCTCAACCTATCTCTGTAACTTAGAAGTTGGCCAAGAGGTTAAGATTACTGGGCCTGTTGGTAAGGAGATGCTGCTGCCGGAAGATCCGGAAACTAATGTGATTATGCTGGCAACCGGCACCGGGATTGCGCCTTTCCGGGCCTATCTGTGGCGCATGTTTAAAGATGGAGAGCGAAAGCTGAACTCTGAGTACAACGACTACAGCGGTAAGGCTTGGCTGATCTTTGGTATTCCTAAGACGCCTAATATTCTTTATAAGGAAGAGCTAGAGGAAATCCAAAGTCAGTATCCCGACAACTTTGAGCTGACGTACGCCATTAGCCGTGAGCAGCAGAACGCCGAAGGTGGCCGGATGTATATTCAGCACCGGGTCGCTGAGAACATCGACCGCCTGTGGGAAATGGTTCAAAGTGAAAAAACCCACGTCTACATCTGTGGTTTACAAGGTATGGAAGATGGCATTGAGGCCGCCTTCACTGAGCGCGCAGCCAAAGACGGAGTAGATTGGGCGACCTACCGCAAGCAGCTTAAGAAAGAGAATCGCTGGCATGTTGAGACCTACTAAAATATTGAGGTCTCAAGCCACAGCAATAGTTTTCTTAAACCATTGGGATCGGCGATCGCGCTGAGCCTAAACAAATCAAGACAGGGGGGAAAGTGGCAACATTTTCTCCCCTGTTTTTTCCTTATTGCGGCCCGCTCTCACGCAGCAGGGGCACTAAAAACACAAAACAGGCCGCTAAAAACCACAGACTTCCCAACACGCCCAGAACGTCTCTAGCCCGGAGGGTAGAGGCCGTAAAAAATAGAGCCGACATAATAAACATTCCCCAGCCCAAGAGCTGAAAGGTTTTATTGGAGGGAAGTTGGCCCGGAAGCTTAAATTGCGGCATCGCGATCGCGTTTATTTACAGCAGCCGAAGGGACGATTAGGACAAGGCTGCGAGCCAGATTGCTGCTGCGCCAACGACTCCAGCAATACTAAGTAGAGCGCGCAATCTGATCAAAGATATAACATCAAAGGAAGCTCAGGGGGTTCACTGGGCTACCGTTGCGTCGTACTTCAAAATGCAGGTGCGGCCCGGTAGAGAGCCCCGTTGAGCCAACTGCAGCAATGGGCTGGCCCTGCTGCACAGCCTGGCCTTCTCTAACATAGAGCTGACTCGAGTGGGCATAGAGCGTAGTGATGCCGCTGCCGTGATCAATAATCACGGCGCGACCATAGCCCCCATACCATCCTGCAAAAATCACCCGTCCGCTGTCGGCGGCTCGAATTGCAGCGCCTGTAGGCGCACCAAAATCAATCCCGGCATGAAATCGACGATAGCCCAGCACCGGATGAACGCGGGTGCCAAATCCGCTAGTCATGCGGGCACTGATGGGATAAATCATCTGCCCAGTGCCCTGTACATTGCCGCCTTGGACCGAAATCCGCTGGCGAATTAGGGCCGCAAGCTGTTCCGAATCGCGGGCAAGCTGAGCCTCGGCGGCTTCTAGGGCAGCCTGGTCCTGTTTAAGCCGCTCAATCAAACTGGCTTGCTGGGTCGCCTGAGTTTCGTATTCTTGTTTTTGGGCCAAAAGCTGCTGACGAACCAAGGCAACCTGGTTCTTTTGGGTTTCTACGCCGCGCCGCTGCTCAATAATCTCGTCTGTTTTTTGCTTTAGGGCAACCAGGACATTGCGATCGGCAGCGTAAACGCGTTTAAGCTGGTGTCGCCGATCCAAAAAGTCGTTGAAATTTTGACTTTTGAGCAGTACGGCCCAGCCCTGGCTGTCGGACTGGCGCTGCAAAAACTGGAGGCGCGCAACTGTCGCGGTTTGCATCTCTACATATTCGGCTTCAGCCTTTGCCAGTTTGGCCTCAAGCTGGGTTAGTTTTTGCTCGGCTTCGGCAAGTTTCGCCTCGGTGTCGCTGATTTGGGCTTGGGTTGCCTGAATATCGGTTTCTAACCCATCTAGCCGCTGTTCGGCCTGATTTTCTAAATTTTGTAGACGATTTTGCTCCTGATTTAGGGTGGAGCGCTTCTTTTCAATTTCCCGCCGCTGCTGCTGGAGCTGATCGAGAGATGGGTTAGCTTGGGCCAGCAGGATTATTTCTGAATGGTTCACCGTGGGCGCGATCGCAGCCTCATCTGCCGTCACCGATGCCCCAGCAGCTTGGGTGAGCTGAGAGAGCACCACAGCTGCGATCGCCGCGATAACGACCACACATCCTGACGCTTTTCGCCGCCGCCAAAGGTTGATTGCCCCCATATCTAGCGCCTTAACAGAATTTTTCAGAATAATCTACGCTAAATCACACCCATATTTTGCTCAGGGCTATATTTAAGCACTGCTGTCGCAGAAGGCTGGCATTGTTCGCAAAAGATTAATACTTTGTTCTTTAACGGATGGCTGATGACGCACCCTGGCCAGATATAGCCCAGAATAGAGCCCAGATAGACTTCTGAGTGATCAGCGATGTTTACCACAGCCAACCTACTCCGTCTTCTCTCCGCCCTTCTTGCCATCGTGATTGGCTCAGGCGGCATTGTTGCCATTTTCTATGGGTTAAATCTGCTGGTAGAGCGATTTCCCAAAGGCTGGCAGCAGCGACTGCTGCCCTGGGTTTATATGGGGCCAGCGCTGCTACTGCTGGGGGCTTATTTAGTGCTGCCGACGATTCAGACGGTTTACATTAGCTTTTTTGACAGCCGTTCGGAGAACTTGGTCTGGCTAGAAAACTATATTTTTGCCGTCACCAATGGCGATATGCTGATCGCCTTTCGCAATAATGCGATGTGGCTTGTGCTGGTCACGGGCATCAGCGTCAGTTTGGGGCTGGTGATTGCGGTGCTAGTGGATCGGGTCAGGTATGAGGCAGCGGCTAAGTCGCTGATCTTTCTGCCGATGGCGATCTCTTTTGTAGGAGCCAGCGTTATTTGGCGGTTTGTCTATGCCTTTAAGCCTGCTGGGAGTGAGCAAATTGGGTTGCTCAACGCGATAGTGACGGCCTTTGGCGGTGAACCTGTGGGCTGGCTAGTAGATCGCGCTTTGAATAATTTTGCCCTGATTGCCATTATGATTTGGCTGTATACGGGCTTTTGTATGGTGCTGCTGTCGTCAGCGGTCAAGGGAATTCCCAAAGACGTGATTGAGGCTGCGCGGATGGACGGGGCCAGCGAAGTGCAAATTTTTTGGCGGGTAATGATCCCGATGATTATGCCAACAATCACTGTAGTCACAACTACGGTGATTGTGCTGGTGCTTAAAGTGTTTGACATTGTGTTTGTGATGACCGGGGGCAACCTAGATACCGATGTGATTGCCAGCCGCATGATCAAAGAGATGTTTAACTACCGCCACTTTGGGCGAGGCAGCGCGATCGCCACAATCCTCTTGTTTGCCGTTATTCCGGTAATGGTGGCGAATATTCGCCGCTTCCGTCAGCAGGAGGTCAACTGATGAGCCTGACCCGACAGCGACGGATTGCCAGATCGTCTGAACACTTTTTAGCGAAAGCCCCGGTTCATATTGTAGTGGTCTCTATCGCTCTGATCTGGAGCCTGCCAACGGTTGGCTTGCTCATCAGCTCCTTTCGCCAACCCGCAGCCCTGCTCGAAGATGGCTGGTGGACCGTGTTTCTCCATCCTTTTAACTTTACTCAGTTCCATTTGGGCAACTATGCCGACGTGCTCACAGGACAGGATATGGGGCAGGCGTTTCTCAATAGCCTGGTCATTTCTATCCCGGCAACGGTGATTCCCATTTCTATTTCGACCTTTGCCGCCTACGCTCTGGCCTGGATGACGTTTCCGGGACGGCAATTTTTATTTGCCGTCATTGTAGGGCTGCTGGTGGTGCCCCTGCAGATGACCCTAATTCCGGTGCTGCGGGCCTACAACAATTTCAATTTGGCCGGTACCTTTTTGGCCGTGTGGTTGGCCCATACTGCCTACGGATTGCCCTTAGGAATCTATCTTCTGCGCAACTATATTGCCTCACTGCCCAGGGATTTAATCGAAGCGGCAGCGGTAGATGGGGCGTCACACTTAAAGATTTTTACGCGATTGATTGTGCCGCTCTCGATGCCCGCGATCGCTTCTTTTGCGGTTTTTCAGTTTCTCTGGGTGTGGAACGATTTGCTGGTAGCGCTAGTGTACTTAGGGGGTAACCAGTCAGTTGCCCCAGTGACCATCGTCTTACGAAATTTAGTGGGCGATCGCGGTCAGGACTGGCATTTACTGACCGCTGGCGCTTTTGTATCGATGATCATTCCGCTGCTGGTATTCTTTGCTTTGCAGCGATATTTTGTGCGGGGTTTACTCGCTGGTTCTGTAAAAGGCTAGAACCGTTATTCTTGGAACAAATTAGTCGCTGAATCATTAGCAACTGCCTGAGAGGAAGGGTGTAAACAATTCTGATCGCCTAGAAGAAGAACCGAGTATATCCAAAAGCAGCGGGTTTAGCCCCAGCCAAAGATTGCTCATGATCGCGGCTCTTGTCATCATTGCGGTATTCTTTACGGCTGGTCATTCATTTCTTTGGCCCGGAGGCTTTGGCTTTCAGCCTCGGGACACAATAACAGAAGTAAGAGAAATAGAAGAAAACGGCGAACAGGTCAGAACAACTAAGACCACCGTTCCAGGAAAAACGCTTTGGGATTGGTTAAGCCTGCTTGGCGCACCGGTGAGCATTGCAATTCTAGGTTTTTGGCTCCAATCCCTCCAGAAGCAACGAGAAAAAGCGACGCAAGCGGAAGAAGCAAGGAAGCGCCAGGATGAAAAAGAGCGAGAAATACTAAGGATTGAAGCTGAGCTTTCCTAGGGTCTTAACCTGTTGGCAATCAGTTCTAGATTTAAACCTCGTATTCTAGTTAAACCATTCGCTACAGTATCAACAAGTCGAGTGCATCCAACTTTTGCAACAAGCACAAATGCTTAGCCCCTAAGTCCGTGTAAATTAAGGAGTTTGAGAATTCATCTCAAGCTTGAACTTACAAGACTGGGATGCACTCAACAAGTCAGCCCTACACCATCAGTCTCATGGTTTTACGCTTCGACCCTAAATTTGGACTTCCCACGGCTGCGGATCTACCCGACTCAGACGATACGCCTGTGGATAATGAGCTGCAAAACTTGATTCCCAATCTTCTAGGCGCGATTCTGGCGATGGCATGGCCTGAGCGAGTGGATTGGTTTTTTGGAGTTGACATGGGCATTTACTTTGATCCCAAGCAGCCCGCCATTGTGCCCGATGGATTTTTGAGCCTGGGGGTTGAACGGTTGATGGGGGAGCAGGGGCGATTGAGCTACGTTTTTTGGGAAGAAGAAAACGTCCCGCCCATTTTAGCCCTAGAAGTCGTTTCCAAAACCCACGGTGGTGAGTACGAGCGCAAGAAAGACCGCTATGCTGATTTAGGCATCTGCTACTACGTGGTTTATCGTCCTAACCCAGCCTTTAAGCGTCGTAGAGAGGCGCTTGAGGTCTATGTTTTAGCTGACGGTGCCTATGAAAAACTGGAAGGCGATCGCATTTTCTGGCTCCCTGAAGTGGGCCTTGGGTTAGGCCGCGATCGCGGCGTACACTTAGGGTATGAACGGGAATGGCTGTACTGGTATAGCGAAACGGGCGATCGCCTACCCACTCCTGAAGAGCTCGCTCAACAGGCGCAAGCCAACGCAGACCGGGCCCAGGCTGAGGCTCAGAGGGCGCAAATGCAGGCCGAACAGGCCCAATCTAGAGCCGAACAATTGGCAGAAAAGTTGCGATCGCTCGGCATTGATCCAGATTCTGTTTGAGCGTTCTTTTGCCCATAGATTCAATTGCCAGATTCACTGGTTAAATGTAAGTCTCATGACGATTCAAGCTCCTTTGCCCTCTAGCAGGTTCACAATATCTGCGTGCATCAAAGTAATATTAGGATCTCGCTGAATGGCGTCAAAATAGCGCATCTCAGCAGGGGTTCCGCCCTCGGCTGGATGCACCAAAGTTCGCGCCTCGGCCAGAAAATTTTCAACTTGAGCTAAATCCACCGGGTCAGTTTTGGGATCTAAGGCGTCATCTACCCGCGCAATAAACTGGGAAATGGGCCGCAGCCAGCTAAACCACTCGTGGCCAAGCACCAGCTGAAAAAACTCACCCGTGGATTGGATTGGCCCGTAAATCTGTTCATAGATCCCCCGCTCTGAGTCGAGGAGAGCTTTGTGAAGCTTCAAGAGTCTAGAGCGGACATCTTTAAGAAGCTTAGTTTTTTGGTCGAGGGAAAAATTTGAAGGCGTCATTCAAACCAAAGCAGTATTGATATCTGTACAGTGTTGCACAGACAGCAGCCCGCTGAAAGTGCAGCTTCTTTATTGGGTATATCGCTTTGCTCAGATTGCGCACTCCACCCAGTGTCGCTGGCGTCGTTGGCGCAGAAGTCTGACTCGCAGCCCTATCCTAATCGTCCTTTCGGCTGCTATGACAGCCTGGATTCTGACTTATACAACATATCGTCCTAAATGGACTGGATCGATAAGCAGCAGTTTTGAACCTGCCGCGGAATGAAAATTCAATTTAAAGCGATTTTTACCTTTTAGAAGAGACTTTAAAGCTTGAAAAGCTACGTAGAAATGCTGTACTTTATCAAGCTCAATCTGGCCATACTAAATTTAGCAAAAAGAATTTATTGCTTAATCAGCACCTCATCAGTGCAACGCTTGCCGAATTATCCACAGCTCTATCTTTAATCACTGCTTTATCTCCAATCAGCATTAGAGGCGGTTATTAAAGGTGGCTCTCAAGGCCAAATGTAAGACGCTCAATCAGGCTTGCGGGGGATGCATCACACCGCAGCAACATCAATCAAGGTCCTTTTACACAGCAAGGTCATGTCTATTTTCAACAAACTCTCTTTTGCAGTGCTAAGCGCTGTTATGGTAACTATCGGCGCAACCCAGGCTGCTCAAGCAGGGCAGCTTCACAACGGCTGGAACTATGGTATTGATGCCTTTGGCGATGGCTCTGGCGGCGATATTTACGATATCCAGGGGATGGCGATTAAGTCATCTGGAGACAATATTTTTATCGCTCTCAACTCTAATATGCCGCTATCCGGCAATAGCGAAGGAAGCGCTAGTCATGCCCGCGGCGGCAGTATTGGCTGGGGTGATTTGTTTCTCAATTTTTCTGGCGATGACTTTCAAACCGCCAGCCAAAATGGCGATTTAATCGGCATTAATTTT